>DMKD01000411.1:2261-16527 GCA_003454605.1 Spirochaeta sp.
TACTTACCGCCGCTCTGGCGAATAATATCGGAGATTGTGATGTTCTCATACCCCGCCACGGCGGCTATATCGAGCCGCTGTTTGCTGCATACCGCAGGAGCTGCATACCCTCCATTGAAAAAACACTATCAGAGCGCAAGGTGACCTCATTCTTCCGCTATGTGAAGGTGAAATATGCTGAAGAGGAAATGATTCGCAGATTCGATCCCGAACTCAGATCCTTTATTAACATCAATTCAATAGAGGAGTATCAGCGCATTGTTGAAAGCCGTCATGATGATAACTTTAGAAGATCACATTCATAATAAAATGAATAAGAATACAGCCGTAGATGTCACGCCTCCAGGCATAGTAACCGGTAACAAATATTCCTATTGGAAATGCCGGATAGGTTCTTGATGCCTGAAAGGTATGGTGCAGAATAAATATAAGGCCGGCGGCGATAAAGGTCCACTTCCCGAAAAAAGGCTCGGTTCGCTTGAATAAAAACCCTCTGAAGAATACTTCCTCACCCAGATGATTAGCAATGAGCACGGTAATAAACGCGGGAATAAATACGGTTTTGGGCAGATATTCCATAGCGCTCACAATCCCAATCTTCTGCCAATGCCAATCGGGAATATGAAAGACTGGTATTGCATCAAGAAATCTAAACCCCGGTTCCCAGAAATATGGAACCCAAAGCAAACGGTAAAACAGCGCAAAGGGGATCATGACAAGCACTGCCAGCAGCATATTCTTCCACGAGAAACGATCCAGCCCAAGCTCGCTTAACATCTGTCTGAAACTGAGTTTCTCTACAATCCTGAGATAGAACCAGGTGATAAAAAGCATCAATCCGCAAAGCACAAATGATACAATATAGATTTGGACAACCCAGAGGTCTCCGTCTACGAGCTCTGTAATTGCACGGGCGAAAAGCGAATTAAATATGAAATAAACTGTTCCGGGAATAAAATAGATTAAAAATATTATCGGGTTTCGTTTAACCTTCGTATCCGACATAAGATTACTCCTTAATCAATGATGGCATATTTCATCATGATCAAGGCTTTGAAACCAGGCGTTTTTTGCAGGTCAGTCTTTTTTTACCCACAGATTCTTAGGAATGAATCTTACACAGCTTTTAAACTGCTTATTGAAGCGGCTCAGGTCTCTGAAACCGACATTGAACGCCACATCTATTACCTTCGATTTCCGGCCGTCCCGAATCAAGCGGTAAACAGCTTCAATTGTGCGAAGTTTATTCAGGTATTTCAGAGGACTGATTCCGTAGGACTGTTTAAATATCCGGGACAGCTCCCAGTTTTCCAATTCGAAGCGCTGCGCAAGATTGGTTATATTGCCGATCTCTGAATATTCGCTGTCTATGACAGATTTTATAGATTTGGCCATGCTGCTGCTTTCATTAAGAAATACCCTTGTATTCTCTGAGAGCATTTCTTCAATCAGCTGATCACATTGCTCAGCTGTTCCTCTAAAATTTTCCAAAGAGGTTTTAAAGAGTTTCGGCACATCACTCATCACCATCAATTCAGGATTTGACGTCATTAGCAGTGCAAGCTCAGTACGTTCAAAATCTGATACAGACGAGTAGATTGAAAATGGAGGAATAAATATTCCGAACTTTTCCGTAGGAGGTGCGACATCTCCATGGTTGGTACGAAACAAGAGGCGTCCCCCGGTTACCCGGCCTGTTCCCATTAGAGCTCTCGAACCAGTCAGATCAACCGATGCTGATTTAGGCAGCATACCGAAATCCTTTCTTAAAAAGAAGCTCTCATTGCTTATCCGCCTGTAGTAATAATTCTCATCCTCGAGCTGCAGAGATTGTTCATTCCCCTCAGTTGCCATACAAAGCTATCCTTTTCCTTCTGATAAGTGTATCACAGATTAAACAGGCTTTCCCCGAATAAAACTTTTCATTGATTTTCCATCTCGATTGGCTTAAAATAACTCAATCATGCAAAAAAGTCTATATTGTCCAGTGCTAGGCAAATCTGTATCAACAAACCCAAAATGGCTCAATGTTTCAGTGAGCGACAAATTTACATCAAATTTTTATGTTATTGGAAAATCAATTATTTATAGCGCTCCTTCAGGAAGAGCAGACAAGGAGGGGGTACATAACTCACTACTACTGAATGATGCAGTTGCAGATACACTGCCGCCCGGAATAGAAAGATATGTTCAGATAGAGGATTACGCATCATTAGAACGCACTGAACCAGCCGCTCGAAAAATGTTCATCAATCGAATGAATGAGAATCCCCGCCTTGATTCTCTAATATTCTGCAATTTTTCAACTCCGCTAAAGCTTGCAATCAATCTGGGGAATCAGTTCAATACAAGTGAAAGGAAGATTTATACCTGCGGGAAGTACCATGAAGCAATAAAACTTGCTGTTAAATTATGTGCAGACAAGGGGATTTCTGTTAATTCTGATGAGGAAAGACTCGAGTTTGAGGGACTGCATCAACAAGACAGCCTGCTGCCTTTAGAGCTGACTCATGATGGATCAATGGATATTAACTCCGAGACTCTGTTCAATCCATTTTACCGTCTTAACGGCGAAATATTTTACTCAAAACCGGATGGTATAGTTAGAAGAGATCATCTACCGGCATTCAATGCAATTTGGCAGAATCTTAGACCCGTTAGAAAAAATGATCCTCATATCAGATATATTCTTATTGATGGAAGTAAGCTGACAGACTTTCAGCCTAAAGCGCTTCGACCTTACGGCAAGCTTCTTCGTGCAGTGCATAAGTTTGATCCCTTAAGAATGCATATCATCTACAATACGACTGAGAAAAATATCCATGCATCCAAAGTAGCCAATGCATTTATGCCCTTCGAAATCCGGACATCAGAAACTCTAAGAGAAGCATATAAACTGATTTTAAAAGATCAGCAAAAGTTTCAAGAGCAGCCGCCTGAGAATGAAGAACGGAGAGAAAATGAATTACTGGAATTCCTGAATGACATCGACTGGAATAAACCAGGCGTGAAACTGAGAGTAGATGAATCCCACCCCCACTTTGTTACGATGAATGCAATCAGGCTGATAAAAGAAGAGACCGACAGTCTATTTAAGGAGAGGAGAGAGAGAGAACTTGAACTGGAGCAGGCGGCTGAGGAGAAACAGCAGCTTCTGAAGGAGCTACAGCATAGAGTAAAAAATAGTTTCCTCATGGTTAACAGCATGATCAACATTAAAAAGACATCCATATTTTCTTCTGAAACAATTTCGGTACTTGAAGAGCTGGGACATAAAATACATGCAATATCAGATCTTTACAGCATGCTCGATGTAAGTAAAACTTCTACTTCACCATCTCTACAAAACTACATCGGCGAAATAATCGAAAAATTTGAAACCGCAGAGACCGGTATCGAGTTTCAAAGGGAAATCGCAGAGATATATGTTCCCACAGATAAATTAATTCCGATTGGTCTGATTATTACCGAACTCATTACAAATTCAATAGAGCACGCGTTTGATACTATTGAAAATAAGAAAATAAACATTTTGTTAAAAAAAAGAGACTATGGATTTACTCTCGAATATAATGACAATGGTTCGGGTCTTTCACCCTCTGCTAATATTGAAACAGCGAATTCCATGGGACAAAAATTGATCCAAGCCTTAGTCAGCCAGATAGATGCGGTAGTCTCCTACCCTCAATCTGACGGATTCAGCTGTCGCATCGTGTTATGACATACTGACTGTTTTCCAGAATTCAACTCTTCTTCCCGGTTATCCTTGACAAGAGCGACTGACGTTTTTGACCGCCTGCAGATACACCGCTGCCTGAAAGCTCAGAATCAGAAGCTATTTCAACGTTTGGAACATCGCCCTGAGACTGTGAATCCCCGGCCCATCCGCTGCCGACTGCAGGCACAATTCGTTTAATAAACGATATTGTCCCATCCAGGCTGCGTCCGGCTTCCTGTTCGCATTCCTGCAGCACGATATGCCATGCTGGCGCAAATCCCGGAGCACGAACCGACATCTTCTCAATCGCGGACTGATAGACCTGCAGCTGAAGTTTTTCACGCCTCCCGGGCTTTCCCGAGAGATTGTGCATTGATACTTTCAGATTCGCATTCTTTGTTTTAAGCTCTTCTATTTCCTTTTTCATTCGATCTATAGAAGTAGTCTCTATATCAATCCGGTTTATAAGACTGGAACGAAGATCTTTCACTTCCCGTTTGTTCCGTGATTTCAATACAGCAATCCTGATACCGAAAATCAGCCAGGCAAGCAAAAACCCCGCTATAAATGCATAAATTATATTCTGATCAACAGGCCCTATTTCAAATACTGGTACTGCCACAAATGACTCCTTTCAAAAACAGAAACTAAAAAATATTCTATCACATTCTGCGCTCAACTAAAACAGACCAAGTCGTACGCCGATACTCGGTAGAAGTATCACTTCGGGACTTACATCGGATGAAATCAGCCACAACTGACCTTCCCAGTATACCGAAACATATTTCAGGAAACTGCGGTCTTCAAAACTGATTTTAGGCAGTTCAATCTGACCTACAAGTCCAGCGAGGATGACACCCCAGCTGTCCTCATCGTCTACAGCATTGCTGCTGAAGTATGAAAAGTTAGCCCCCAATGCAGCGGTTGCCGAAAAGGCTGATAATTCAGGTCCGAACAGCCATGAAAACGGGATCTGTGCGAGATTAGCCAGCAGCTTGCCACCGAACACATTTCCACCGAAGCGGGCTGAACGCTCAAGACCTGTATCGGGATCAAGAACTGTCGTCGGCGCATAACCGTACTGAAACTGAAGCTTAACATTATCATCCATAAAGGTGAGGCCTAGCCCGGTTGTGAAATACGTTGCACCTAAACCCGACGCATCAAAATACATGCCTTGAATAAAGCTCGGGGTCTCATAGCTGTCCTTGCCTCCTTCCCGAAAGCTTAGCGACACATCAGTCAAACCATCTTCATCATCTGCACTGCCTGATAAAACTAATTCTCCGTAGATCTTTGCATTTTCTTCGGGAGTAAACAGCCGAAGCTCAGGTTCTTTCGTATCCATTTCTACTCTGCAGCGGCTATAAGCCCTCTCTTCACCGCTCACGGCATCCACGAGGATGTGGAGTTCACCATCAGGAACCTCTTCGCTATAGAGGGTATATTTCCAGTTGCCATCTTTGACTCTGAGTTGCTCAAAGGTCTTTCCGCCGTCAAGGCTGAAACGAACCTTTTTAGGTTGAAGTTGTTCAAGCATCTTCAGATCTTCAACATCAGCCTCATATCCGGTATTGCCCTCAATGACAAAGTGATCACTCACATAGCTGTTCTGTGACAGATTGCTGATGAAAACCCAGACTCCTTCAATCGAATAATTAACGGAGACGTCTTCACTTTCTATAAGTCCGTCTTCATCTTCAATTCGAAGTGTCAGTTTTACATTACCGGCGGGAAATTTTTCCTCGGGAGTAATGTCATATCTGAAATACCCATCAAGTCCGACCTCTATAGTTTGATACACTTCTCCATCTACAAGAAGCATAACCTTTGATGAATAATCAGGAAGATACCCCTGTATTGAAAACCGCGGACCGAGCTCCTCTCCGGGAAGGGGCGAAAGAAAAACAGGAGGCCGAATTTCATCCGGTAAAATGTGAATAATACGGCTGACTGTGGAGATATTATCAGCTTTATCAACAGCCTCTGCTCTGAAGCTGTAAGTTCCCGGTGTAAGATCAGACAGGTCGATCTCTTCGAGTAGTGTCCCCCTTGATTCAATATCATGTACAATTTCTTCCGCCAGTTCTTCTTCCGGTTCAACAGCCTTATTCAATGGAGACAGATATACCTTTAGTATGTTCAAGCCGCTGCTGTCTACTGCACGACCGCTTAATTGAAGGGTTGAGCGAATTTTTTCCCCGTCGGCAGGTCTGGAGAGCTTGATATCAGGGGCTTTATTGTCAACATTTATGAGAGTCGTATAATATCCGGTCACCCCGGCATTATCGAAAGCCTTGATAAGAAGGGAGGACACACCATCGTAAAATAACCTTGTATCAAGCAGGTAGGTCCATTCCTCCTGCCCCTCTGCCTTCTGAAAGGTGATACCGTTATCGTGAGAAACCCAAATGCTTTTAATTCCGTTTACATCAGAAGAACTGCCTTTAAGACTAATTGTCCCCCGTATTACTGCATCCAGATCAGGATAGTTTACAGCCACCTCGGGAGGCTCGAGTGATATGAGGAAGTTTCGTGAAACAAGATCACTCTCAAGCCCGTTAATATCTACAGCTTTAATGCTTACAGTGTTTTCGTTATCCAGCATCTGTTCAAGCCTCAGCGGCAGGGTAAACATATTCCCGGAACCTGATTCTGTAAAAGGTCCGCCGTTAAGACTGTACTGTACTGATTTAACACCTTCCTTATCAAGAATAAGTCCTGAAAGATTAAACCCTGTTTCGAAGGCATCTCCATTCTGCGGAACCTGAATTCCTACCAGAGGCCGTCCCTCGTTCAAATCTACATTTAAACTGCGCTCAATTTCCACTAGATTGCCTGCTTCGTCAGTTGCCTTTATCAATACTTCGGAAGGAGCAAAGCCCAGCGAGGTAAGGTTTACATCAAGATAGAATATTCCGTCATTCAGCACGGCTGGAAAATCTATAGCAGCCGGGATTTCGGCGTCCTCAACCAAAGCCTTGCCCTCTGCCTCAGCATCTACCGCAACATCTGCCTCAGCAGCTGCATCCGCAGCAGGGGGCAGAAAACTTACAACGAGGCTTTCAACATCATCACCATCGATGACCTTTCCTGACCAGGTTATCTGTTCGGCGCCCCGTTCGAATGAGGCAGTAATAAACTCTATTTCGGGACCCCTGCTGTCGCGCAGAAGTGGAAAGTGTATGAATGATTCATTCCCGAACAGGTCTTCACCCTTAAGGACGAGATCTACAAGACTTTCATTCTCAGTTGTCAGTCTAAGGGATTCAGAGAAGAGTGCAGTATCCCCTTCAAGTTCTGTCTCAGCCGGTTTAAGCGCGGTGAATGATTTACCGCCATCAAGGGAGTAATACAGTTTTACCGCTCCCGTATTATCAACTGCTTCGGCTGAAATTACGAGCTCATCACCAACTATCATGGCTGGTTTTAAGCCCTCTGCCTTAACATCAGGCGGAGTAAGATCTGCTACAATATTCATTGGACTGGAGACAAGTTCTTTACCATTCTTTAATTTAACAGTTATTATGACGCCTTCAGCAAGCCCTTCAGCCTTCGATGACAGTATGAAGCTGTTTCCGGAGGTTTCAACCTTTAGAAAATCAGTTCCGCCGGAAAGTTCAACCGATTTAATCTCTGCATCCGGCGTCCAGCCGCTAATGTAACGGCCGGAATCAAGCTTAATAAATGATGCCGCTCGTTTTCCAGGCATGATCAGCTGGAGACCTTTTGAATCGGGAATTATAAAATCAGGAACCTGCGCACCTTCTTCGACCTCGGGCTGTAAATAATTATAATAAACCGTTTCGGTGCTGAACTCCGCATCTGTTTCATCCAGGCCGAAAACCTCGATCAGCATCCTGCCTGATTCCATATTACGCGGCAGTTTAATATCAAAGGTCTTTGTCCCATCTTCTGACAGAGCACCAAGAGGAAGATTTTTAATCTCACCGCCGTTGAGACTCCAGGAAAGTTTCATATCAGCCGGCCCGCTGTAAGTTCCTGAAAGCAGGCCGGGGTTCTTCGAATCAAGAACGATCCCGGGATACCATTGAGCCTGCTGTTCATTGATGAAGTGCGAATCAATGACAACAGTCGGTTCAGGTTGGGCAACGAGCAGTTCATGAACAACCGGAACTCCGGCTAATCCGTTTTTATCAACAGCTCTTACTTCAATTAAATTGATTCCGGGTTCAGCCCCATCCAGCTTCAGACTCCATGGCCCGTCCACCTCCAGGCTCTGCAATTCACCGCGGTTTAAAGAATACTCTATTCTACCGGAAGAACCGTCATCATCGATCATCAAGCCTGTAATAACCGGCGTAGATTTATATAGCGCCGCAAAACCATGTTCGGAAAGTCCGGGTGAGGGTAAATCACCCTCATGATCAAGGGTAATTTTAAATGTCTCACTCACCGAATTTCCGACAAGATCGGTTAAAAGCATTTTCACCTTTGCTGCTTTGCCTTTAAAACCGTTATAATCAAGGGGAAGGGTCCAAACGGGGTTGCCTGGACTCATTGCAATCTCACCGCTTTCTCCATTATCTGCTTCAAAACTGAGTCCAGTCAAACCTACAGCATCTTCTGCCATACCGATCAATGTAATATTTCCGTTAACTGTTTTTTCAGGCTCTGGATACAGCAGGGAAAGCGCCGGGGGAGAATTATCAATATAATAAAGAAATGACTGTTTAGCTGTAGAGCCCAAGCCGTCGACAGCCTCCAACCAGTAAACATGGGCTCCATCCTCGAAGTCCTTTGTATCAATGCTTATCTTAAACTGCTGCTGGCCTTCTTCCTTGCCCTTTGACAGTCTCAGTGTTTCAAGGCTCTCATAACCGTCATCGGAAAAAGCCGCGCTCTCAATGCCGTTTAAATCGGTGACGGTTCCGATAAGATCGATGCGGCCGGATATATAGCTGCCGTTAGTATGTGATGTAATCTCAATTTCTGGTTTAACCGTATCCTTAAAAAATGAGACCTCAGCGGCCGGACTTTCATTCCGCTCCCTGTCCCACGATCTCACACGAATAGTGTGCGGACCGTCATCCCATGACGAACAGTCCAGAGTAGTAGACCAGAACTCTGTGCCTTCAATTTTTTGATAGTTGCCTTCATCTACGGCAATCTCTACCCTATCAATTCCCTCGTCATCGGTTGCCGTTCCTACGACATTCACAAGGTTTTCCACTCTGCTTCCGGCGGAAGGGGTGGAAATAGACACTGTTGGTATCTGAATTGAAGGATCTATGAAAATATTATAAGGTCCACCGACACCGGCATTTCCAGCCCGATCGGTTCCGCGCACGATGATGTTGTACTCACCCGGTGGAAGATCATTTATATCCATGCTGTGGTTCCAGTTTTCAAGTCCGGTTACTTTCTGGAGCTCAGAATCATCCTGCCTGCCCATGGCATACAGCCCTGAGCAGATCAGGAAAAAAAACAAAATTAGCAGGGTCTTATACAGCTTGTTCAAATTCATTGAGTTCCTCATTTAGTTGCTTAGTTCCAGCAGTAATTTTACGTACTCCAGACCGTCATCCGTATAGCCGACCACCGGCAAATTATCTGTATCCGCACCGATGTTGAAACGATTCGAATCGCTGTCATTAATCAAATTCGGAACCGTCTGAACCTCCCAGGCCCCGGTAAACTCATCGTCTACAGCTCCGTCGGCTGCCGCACCGGTCAGCCAGGCAACCCTGGCACTGCTTCCCAGGCCCTTGTAGGTGATATACGGAACACCCGTACTGCCGACATCAAGCGTAAGCTTCGAGCCGACAATCATATAGCTGTCAATGGTGCAAAGCACAACAGCGGCTGCTGAACTGTTATACGCCGGAATATAGGCATATTTCACATCCCCGTGAAAACTGTCGTAGTATGCAATATGGATATGATCATTGGTATCTACCTTTAAATCAATATACTGGGCATCGACGAAGGTATCGATGGTTATCGGAGTCGACCAATTGCCCTCAGTATCCGGCGTTGTGTTATAACTGAATACAAGTTTTCCGCTATCTGTAGTATCATAATAGGCAATTACTGCAGTCGAGCCGTCGGAGGTTGCTCCTACAGCAGAGAACCTGGTTGCTGTTGACGAAATATATTGGGCGCCGTCGGGGGTAGCCCCCGGCTGTGCGACATCGGCATTAGCAAAACGATCATCCCCATTATACTCAGGCCATGTATCATTACTTTCCTTTTGGGCTACAGTAGTATAAAGCGCCGAACCGCTATTGTTGAGACGGCCACCGGGGAGGGTTCCGATAGATGGATTCGTACCCACGAGAAAATACCTGAATATAAGCCGCTCTTCGAGTTCATCATACACAGAATAAAAGACATCGGTGGATGCCGTCGTTCCCCTGAGTTCTATATCCGGATACTGGTACCGGTTCAACACCGCCGTCGTGGTTCCTGAAGTATCAACAAGGTTCTCAAGCCAGAGTCCATTGTCAATAAAATCATAATAGTGAGCATAATCAACATCATACCAGAAGTTGGTAAATATTCCGCCGTAATTTCCCGCGTTATATTCACCTAACCAACCGTTTACTACGTTAACATCTACAAGGGCTGCATGATCACCGGAGCCATTCAGTGCAACTGCCGTATAAGTAAACAGATCCCAGTTATCGATAAATCGCTTGTTATCCGTTCCGTCATAGTAAAACGCCTGTCCGTAGCCCTCGGAGTTATTAACATATGTAAAATGCGGAGTATCACCGTTCATCGCCATCGACGGGTAAACTGCATGATCGGCGTTCGTTATTGTTCTCCATATCCTTGTAATATCCCAGACGCTGAAATATCGGTCGTCCTTCAAAGTCTGGTGAACTTCCGAGTCCTCAAGATTATATTCAAAACCCGCGCCGTGACTGTTGATGTTATTGCGCGACGGCACTCCGTCTACTATAACCGTCAGATAGCCAGAACCCGTCACATCCATGTCCGCTTCAAGGATGTTATCATCCGCAAGCGTATCAGTATGCGTAAGCAGGCTGCCTACCTCACCCGGGTTGAGGGCGTCAGGATCTATACTGAGTCGCACCGAGGTCGCTCCGGCTGTTGATGAATCTATATTCCAACCGTTAATTGTAATGGTCTCAAATGTAGACTGAGCGCTCTCGATAAGAATTGGATACCGTCCTTCTGCGGATCTGGCGAGGGTTGAGGAGAATGAATTTGACAGAGCGGTATCGACCGATTTGATATAGGGCACAACATCATATGTATGCTGAATGCTGCCTGTTCCGCCTTCAGCATCAGTGACTATAAAGTCTATGGTTGTACCAAGCCCGGCAGGAAGAGAAGATGAGTCCCAGTCGTAAATCCAGTTTGCACGGTGGAGAAGTGTTCCTCCGTCGTCAATGAAGCCGGAACCGGTTTCAAGAACTGTATCGTCGGCAGTATATTCAAGTCTGTCGTCAGTATCATCCCATTGAACAAAGGGCGGCGATTCAACAACACCATCTACGCTAATGGCTATAGATTCAATACGCTGGTTATCCTCTGCCCTTCCGGAAAAGGGAATTATGCCGCTAAGAAAAATATTCCCGTCAATCTCAATATGCCCTGTATCTGCAAGCTTCACGTCAGCAGCTTCAGTTGCGGTTAACTCGTAAAAATCCATTACAGGATCCACTACATCAGTGTTTTCTACCGTAACCCCCAGAGTCAGCAGGCTATCATAGCCCTTGGTGTCGATTACTGAAAATTCAATCTCATAGTCATCATCACCATTAGTAAAAACAGCTGCTGACGCGGTATCAAGAGTACCCGATGAAGCTACAGCTCCAAGGTCGGTCCAGGAACCCGCAGGCAGAGGCCGTACTCTAATACCCTGTGTAAGTGCACCGTTCAGTCCGTCATATACAGTATTGAAAACATAGTCGAGATTACCGTAGACAACATTAGCTTCGGTACTGTCAGTCGAATAGGTCCTGATTTCACCACCATCAATTGAACCGTCATGATTACTGTCCCAGCCTGATTGAATCGAGGTGATTGAGGGAGCATGGTTTTTAATATTACCGCCTGTTACAGTTTCTGTATAAGTGTTTCCGGCATTATCATAGATAGTGTAGATCACCTCTAGCACACCGTCATCGAGAGAGGTCGAATCAAACTCGGCCCACCACGTCCAGGTGCTACCCGATATGCTCATCGATTCATTAAATCCGTCATAATCACCGTTAGCCGAACCATCATCTCCTACCTCAGTTCTGGAATCTATAACGATCGGTGTTCTTGAACCCTTCGAGTTCAAGGCGTCAACAGGTACACCGTCGAGGGTAAAGGTCACTTCAATCCGGTCTACCCCTGCAACAATCCCGGTGTCGCTTGCCGTTCCCTGTACAAGGGCTGTTCCGGACAGGTCTGTCACGGATGCGGTATACGCTCCAGTAGGATCGAGATTATCAATATTCAGATTTATACCTGCAAGGGTCTTATAATTTGCTGTATCCAGCGCCTCAAGTCTCAGGTACAGAATACCTGAACTGCCGACAAGGCTATTCGAATCGATGTTGTGTGTGAAAGAACTCGATGCTCCGAGATCCGTTCCGATTGTCGTCCAGTCTACCCCTCCGTTATAACTGATTCGGAGACGTTCGACGGAATCATCATCATCCACATCGCCAGTTAGATCAAAAGAAGCGCGTTCATAATCTCCCGAAGAATGACTGAGATTACTGAAAAACGGCACAGTATCATCAAAGGTTACCTCGATTGTTTCAAGATTACCGGCGAGATCGGGGCTGCCGTCTTTCTGGTCAACCGCACGTACATCAATTTTGACTGTCCCGTTATGATCAGTCCCGTTCGGATAGAATTCGCCGCCGATGTTAAGTTCGGTCTGCCAGGTAGATGTACCGCTCACCTCATACCATGAATCATCACCATAAACATCGGTAAGCCCAAGCAGGGTATTCAAATCGAAAAGATTATTAAATAAGGTTGTTCCGCCTCCGCCGTCCTCGCCCTTCCAGATTCTAAGCTCGATATGATCAAGAGCCTCTCCCGCTTCATTCTTATCATCCCATGCGCTGCCTGACAGCATAACCGAACCGGCAAGTACGGTTCCATCTGAAGGCGAAGCGATATTTATCCCCGGGCGATCAAGGCTGTTGTCAATATATATCTTATGCTCTTCAAGGCTTGTATTATCTGCCTTATCGACGGCTTCGGCCCATATCGTAAGCTCCCAGATTCCGGTTCCCGCTTCAGGGGTACCTGAGCCGTTTACTTCAACCGCCATTCCGGTGTTTTCAAAATCGGAACTTACAATAGTCCTCTGCCAGCTGTAAAACTCAGCAGGAGGCAGGTCCTCAGCCGCTCCCGGAGCCCATGCTAATCCGCCTATTTGCAGCTTCACCTGCTTGAGCGACCAGTTGTCGGAAGATACGCCCTGCAGACTTGTTGTACCATTAATAAATAATCCGGCTACGGGTGAAAGAAATTCAATGCTGGGGTCAGTCAGATCCACATAGATCTGCATATTATTGCTGGATGTCTTGCCTGAATTATCTACAGCCTCAACTTTGAGATCGACTGCTCCCGCAGGTGCTCCGACAATATCATAACTCCAGCTTACACTTTCGGCAGGAGTGAATACTGCATCATTGTATGCGCCATCGTTAACACTGACTCGTACATATTCTATGGTTCCGCCAAGGTCTTCAGCATCGCCTGAAATAGTGAAATCTCCGGTTGATGTATATGTGCCGGGTTCAGGTGAGGCAACAGTGACAGAGGGTGCTGTCTTATCTATTGTGAATGGAATCAGAGGAGAATATGCTGTAACAGGTATATCTCCAACCGGTTTACCTGTATCAGCGGCTTTTACCTGAAGGCTGTGAACGCCGTTATCAAGCGATGAAAGATCATAGTTCCATCGCACAAATCCGCCGCTGCCGCTCAACTGTCCACCGCTGAGGGTGATCCAGCTTGATCCACCGTCGGTTGAGAGCTCTATTGTATCGGTGTCTACCTCATCGTCATCTTCAATATACCCTACAGCTACCGAGGTTCCTCCAAGAACATTTTCTTCGGCAGTCTTGCCTTCTTCAGGATTACTTACAACGATTTGAGGCTCATCAAGGCTGAGATCGACCTCAATATCCTGAGAGGTTTTCCGAATCGGTAATAGGTTCAGGGTTCCGAGTTTGCCGGTTAATTCAGCTTCAGCCATATCTTCTATCTTCGTATTAACTGGAAAATCCTGACTATGGTAGATCCAGGAATTGGAATTACCGGCTGAATCATAGGCGGTTACATTTACCGCATAAACACCTGTTCCCGTTGTCTGCAGCGTCATACTCCAGCCGTTCGTACCCTGGAATCCTATAATTTCAGCGCTCCCGGAAACAACAGATGCTTCCAGTCTGTCAATTCTGCTGAAGAGATAATCGTAGGCCTCACCCCTTATTACGGGTGAATTTGTTGATGCTCCGGCTGTGATGCCTTCAGAGCTGGTAAACATAACAGTGGGGGCAGTATTATCAAAATACAACAGCAGACGCTTTTCAGTTTCGC
>DMKD01000132.1 GCA_003454605.1 Spirochaeta sp.
CATCCGGTATATAACCGGCCAGCCACCCGCGGCGGAGCTTCCCCTCCCTGTCGGTGCAATGATGATGTTCAGCTGTGGAATAGCTTCCATCTTTACGGGTGAACTCTCCTATCCATAAAGTGTCCTTATAAAAGGTTGCAAAAGAGCCCTTAGTCTCGGTGGTCAGCAGCTTAGGAAGATAAATCTTCCCATTATTCTCCGCAGAGCCGACAACTTCTAGTCTGAGCGGATAAACACCGGAACCAGAAACTATCCATAAATGATTTCCTCCAACAGCAAGTCCCCCGAGATGCCCGGTATGCGGTGTTTTATCTGAATTGTACAGCCTGAGGATTTTATGAAGAGTACCGCTTTCAAGATCAATAAACGTCAAAACTCCTGCGGAATTGTTATCCATATAATTTGAGATGATCATCAATCCCTGTTCAATCCAAAATGCCATCCCCTGCGGAACAAGAGGCTGCCTGAGTCCCGGTATTACAGGCCCCTGTATCCTAAGATCGCTAAACTGCCGGTAGAGAGCGGAATTGTCAATCGAGGTTTCAACTACTTCTTGCTGAGTTATTTCATTTTCCGAAAACAACTCAGTCTGCTCAGCTGTTTGTGTATTTTTACCGGCACATGAAATCAGGAATAAGACCGACAGGAGTACAATATATGGCCTGGTCACTTATTTTTCACTCTGCAGTGCAAAGCCCTTCATAAAACTCTCCTGCATAATAATAAATATCAGCAGCGGAGGAATCATTGTTATGATAACCCCGGCCATTATAACGGCCCAGTTATTTGAAGATTCGGTGCTCATCAGCATCTTTATTCCTATCTGGACGACTCTCATCTCTTTTGAATTTGTAGCCATCAGCGGCCACAGGTATTGATTCCAGATATAGATGAAATTTATAACTACCAAAGCTCCTATCGTGCTTTTGGTGAGGGGCAGCAGCACTTTAAAAAAATACTGCAAGGGGTGGCAGCCGTCCATCTTTGATGCGTCGATTAATTCGGAGGGGACTGTTTTAAATCTCTGAATGAGTATGAAAATGCTAGTGGCGCTAGCCCAGAATGGAATTATCAACCCCATATAGGTATCAATCCAGCTCATTCTCGTGATGACATCGAATAGTGCTACTATTCTTACCGGAACAGGCAGCAGTAGTGTTACCAGGATGAGTCCGAAAAGTATGTTTTTCCCCTTGAACTCGAAATGTGTAAAGGCAAAAGCCGCAAGAAGGCTCATCGAAACCTTACCGATAATTACACCGAAGGCTATAAAGGCGGAATTAAAAATCATACGCCCGAGATCTACCGCGTTCCAGGCCGCTACATAGTTACTCACCATATTTGTTCCTGGTATCAGGCCGGGAGGATATGACATAACCTGAGCTTCGTTCTGGGTGCTGATTATAAAAGCCAGAATTACCGGAAGACTGATAATCAAAATACATGATATTAATAGAGCATGTATGCCTATACTTTTAATTTTTGTTCGCCGCATAACAATCTCTCCTTAGTTTACTGGTAATGAACTTTTTTTCCGGCTGTTCTGAACTGCAGAATCGTGACACCGACAACAAGGCTGAACAGCACCAGGCTCTCCGCCGCGGCATACCCTATCTTGGAGTGAACAAAGAAATCTTTATACAGATGATAGATAAGGATTCTGGTGGATCCGGCCGGCCCGCCCTCTGTTAATACATCTATCAAACCAAAACTTGCGAAATAGGCGTAGATGGTATTCATAACAAACAGAAAAAAGGTCGTAGGCGACAAAAATGCAAATGTAATATAAAAAAACTTCTTCACCGAACCGGCTCCATCGATAGATGCCGACTCAAGCGCCGCTCCGGGAACATTGCGCAATGCCGTCAGATAAAAAATTATATTATATCCTAGATTTTTCCATACCGCTGCGATAATAACAACTATAATAGCCGTCTTATCATTTGTAAGCCATGTCCGTATACCGGTGAAATAGCAAAGCACGCCATTTGCAGGATTAAACAGAAAATTAAATAATGCACCAGCTATTGCGGGAGATAAAGCATAAGGCCATATTAAAAGAGTGCGGTAAACCCTGATTCCCGCAATTTTTTTATTTAAAAGCAATGCCACTAGCAGGCTCAGAAAAAGCCCACCTGCAATTACCGCAAGGGTAAAGCCGGCGGAAAGAACAAAGCTTCTCAGATATTCTGTATTAGTAAATATCTTGATAAAATTATAGAAACCGGCGAATTTCCCGACACCTGTCCATGGATGAATCTTAAAAAAGCTTAATCTGAAGGTCTCTATAGCCGGATAAAACAAAAAAACTATTAGAATAAAAAATGTCGGCACAAGCAGAACATAGGGTAGATACTTATTATTAAAGGTAGACTGTTTCATTATCATCCTCAATAGAGGAAGCTGCCTTTAGATCGGCAGCTTCCGTTAATCGTTTATCAGTTGCAATTATTGAATTACTTCATTCCATTCGGTCATGGATGCGTTGACTTTGGCAGCAGCTTCATCAAGACCATCTTTTACAGATTTTCCTGCATACATTTCCTGGATTGCAGATTGAATAAGCTCTCTTGCTTCCGGGAATATACCTAGAAGTCCACCGGCTGTGTTCAGAGTTTCCGGACTGTCGAGAAGCTGGTTGAAGGCTGTCAGATAGTTCGGGTTTTCATCAAACCATCCCTCTGTTTTCAGCTGATCCATGGCAGTTTTCCGGACAGGAAAATAACCTGTGCCCTTATGCCAGGCTATCTGTGCTTCATCTTCGGAAATAAAGGTGATAAGTTTCAACGTCGCAAGTTCTTCTTCCGGAGTATGATTATTAGTCATCCACAGCGAGCCTCCGCCGATTGCTACGCCGCCCTTTGCGCCCTCAGGTCTTGGGATATATCCGGTCCCCATTTCCCAGCCCTTTTCCGCAAGCGCTTCAGTAAGCCTGTTTACATCTGATGATGATGACATTACGATTGCAACCTCTCCGGAACCGAATGCTGCTCTATGGTTGGACCATCCGGGACCTACGTCCAGAAAAAGACCGTCTTTTTCCATTCCAATCCACCAGTCCAGAACTTTCTGTCCTGCCTCACCATTAAAAACTACTTCGGTCGGAAGTTTACCGCTTCGTCCGTTCTTGTCATTAACAAATGGCTCATCCTGAAGACAGATCATCTGTTCAAAATACCAGGAATGGAGATTCCAGGTTACCGGATTTTCAAAACCTGCAGCTTTAAGTTTTAAGGCCGCGGCTCTAATCTCTTCATATGTCTTCGGTGGATTATTCACATCAAGTCCGGCCTTTTCAAAAAAGGTCTTGTTGTAATAAATCAACGGAGTTGATGTATTGAATGGCATTGAGTAGTGATCACCTTGATATTTATAATAACTCTGCACTGGTGTGAAGAAATCATCCCAGGGAATTTCCCGTTTGAAATTCTTGGCAATCTCATCCAGGGGTGAGATTATTCCGCTGTTTATCAGACCCAAAGTACCAATCTCATAGGAATGAAAAATATCAGGTGCGTTTCCGGCCTTATATGCTGATTTAACTTTGTTGAGAGTATCATTATAAGAACCGGTATACTGGACATCAACCTTGATATTCGGATTTTCAGCCGTGAACTTATCCACAATTCCCTGGATAAGATCGATCCTTGCTCCGGACATTGCATGCCAGAACTCAATTGAGACTTCAGCAGACTCGTCCACTTTAACTTTCTTTTCACATGATGTTAGTAATCCTGATATAACCAGTAAAGCTACAACCAGAATAGGTAACCATTTCTTCATCTTTCTCTCCTCTCTAAATAATATTTTAAAATGATAATCCAAAATCTGGAATATCATTTTTTCCTATTTAAGAATCTGGAACGATGTATTATCCGTCGAGAATCCACCGATAGAAGCTCTGATAGTCGAAAACCCTTCGTCTTCAAATGCTGAAGCAACCTTATCCTGAAGCTCTCTACCCGGAGTAAGCGCCACCATATAACCGCCCCGTCCTCCGCCGGTAACCTTCGCTCCAAAAGCCCCGAGGGAAACGGCGAGTTCGGTCAGGTATCTGAGTTTGTCATGTGACAGCCCCATTTCAATCAGGATTTTATGGTTTTCAGTCATGATCCTGCCGGTCTCCCGTAAATTTCCGCCAGAAAGGGCCTGTCCCAACGCCTCCACCTGAGCCCGAATCCTATTAAGCCGACTTTCGAATAACGAGGGGTCATCTCTCTGCTGATCTTCGAGGAATCCCTTTAACAGAGCCGTATTTGCAGTAACCCCGCTGTTTCCCAGCACGATCTCAACAGGTTTGGAAAGGTTGATTCGCTCAAACTGTTTCTGCTCTTCTTTGATCCTGTATTTAATTACGCCACCGTAGGTCGACACCGTATTATCAAGCCCGCTGGGTAGTCCGTGATAACCGAATTCGCCCTCCCAGGCAACATGATTAATATCAAGAATATCCATTCCGAGCCTGAACTCCTCGTTACAGGCCCTGGTAAAAGACACGCATATTGCGGCACTTGCACCGACTCCACTGCCTGCGAGCAGATTACCTCCAACAGTGATTTTTATCGGATTATTATCGAGATCAAGCTGCATCACTTCAACCATTCGATTAAACGATACGCGGCAATCATCTTCCTTTGCCTTTTTATATCCGGGAACCTCAATACGCCGGTCATCAAGTACCCAGCCTGCTCCCGATTCAAGCCGTTCTACCGTGCATTCCGTCTCAAATGGTATGGCCGCAAGAATAGCTGGTATCTCCCACAGAACGAATTGATCACCAATCAAAATTGTTTTTCCGAACCCTCTACCTTTTCCCATCTCAGCTCATCCTCTTCTGTAGTTCCTTTTCCACTTCCCTGATAAGAGGCTCTTCCTCTCCAAGTTTTATCGTTGTAGCCGCCGACAGGCCATGACATGCATCGACAAACCCCCCGATATTCTGAGTTGCCTGTGTGAGAAATGTGTTCAGTCCCGGCGCTTCTCCGGAACGTATTTTTTTGGTCAGAAAGCTGGAGACCCTCATGGAAATTTTAGATGAATTAAAATTCATCTCACCAAAGCCCGGCACATTGTTCGGCAGATTCTGAAAACCTGCGAGATACCTTGATTCGTCGAGGATATCCAAATCCCTGATCTCCGTACAGAATACGCCAATCATCTTCACTCCCATGGGTTCAAACCGATTTTCTACATTGAACCATTGAATGTGATCAGTATTATGTATGCCGGATTTGATGATCTCAAGTTCTCTGCTGAATATCCGGATTTTCTGCTGCTTTAGCGTTTCTATTTTCTTCCATTTTTCAGGATTGAATCCCTCAAGACAAATACTGATACCGAGTTCGGAACCGTCCTGGTAGTATCCGACTCCGCCGGCAATATCAAGCGCTGCACATACGGCTTCGGCAGGATACTCTTCCCCGTTCAGGGTAATAAAATAATTCTCTTTAGACCGCCCGTGCTCTTTCCGCATCAGGCCCTGCCTACAAGCGATATTCAGAATTTCTCTATTGATTCCAGATAGAGCCCCGTCTACCAGAAAGCCGTCGCCAATTGCCCCCAGAACTCCAAGATGAGAGAGTTCTGCAGCATCCCATTCTCTTCCATTAAGAAGAACTTCAGCAAAAAGATAGCATACAGAAGAAGCGGAAATATCTCTATCCCCTTTTAACCCATAAAGTTCAGCATCAATATTTATAACACTCGAATCATCGACATCCTCTCCAGGATGGTGATCCAGGATTAAAACCAGATTTTTCCCATTATTCATTTTCGAGATCAGAGGAGCTATTTTCCCGGCAAAATCAGCGAATATAATTATCCGCCCAGATGCAGCAAAGATTCTTTCAAGGATTTGTGGATAGGGTTTTTCCAGAGCATGCATTGATACCTCATAACCGGTTTTCTTCAATGCAGTCAGCAGCAGAGCGCCGGAACTGAGTCCGTCGGTATCGTTGTGATGAAAAAGTGATATTTCCTTAGCCGAATAACCGTGAAGGCTTTCGACCGCTGTATGTATGACTTTAATCAAATCTGCTTTCAAATCTTCCTCATTTCAAAAATATAAACTGCTAATGAGCGCTTTCATTCATTATATAACCATTTCCTGATTGTTATCAAACATTATTTATATATATTTTTCAGATTTTTATTGTATAATGAATCATATGACAGGCAGCATAATAAAGGACAATACATATGGGAAAAACGCAATCCTCATCTCAGGAAAAAAGACAGGAACGTATTATCGAACTGGTTCAAAGAGACGGACATGTACGGGTCTCTGAACTGAGTGAAATTCTTAACGTATCTGAAATAACGATCAGGCGGGATCTTATTCTCCTTGAAAAAAGTAATCTGATTGAAAGAACCTTCGGCGGTGCAACTGCTACAATGAAATTTAATAAAGAAGATGATTATTACACCAGATATAAGCTGGCCCTGGAAGCCAAGGACTCTATTGCCAAACTGGCAGCCGAATTAATTGAGGAGAATGATACTGTTTTTATTAACGGCGGCTCAACAACTAGCCATCTTTTCAGATACATCAATAGAAACAAAGTTCGAATCGTAACGACCAATGC
This sequence comes from Spirochaeta sp., assembly GCA_003454605.1. GTDB lineage: Bacteria > Spirochaetota > Spirochaetia > UBA9216 > UBA9216 > Thalassospirochaeta. Next base: position 6,585 of record DMKD01000132.1, read on the forward strand.
AGGATGTATCGGCCAGATTACAAACCCGTCGATAGAATTAATCCTGGCAGGAGGCCACTATCGACTTCAATCAAATTCATTCTTCGGCGGGTTTACCAATAATATTTTAGATGAAATCAACGCCAATAAAGCGATTCTCGGCGTTGATGCTCTAAGTTGCCTGTACGGCATGACGGCACCATCTCATCAGGCTGCTGAAATAACAAAAATGATGATAAACCGAACAATGGGAGAAATCATTGTTATCACTGATCATCGTAAAATCGGCATGGTTTCAGATTTTGTAACGGCTCCGATAAACAGAATTAATACAATCGTTTCAGACGATCAGATGGATCCCGACTTTATCATGGAGATGGAAAAGATGGGGATACGTGTGCTGCTCACAAAAGTAACTACTTGATAAAGCTAAGCTGACCATCCATGGGTAATAATTAGCGATAATAGGGAGGGGGATTATCTGAGCTGAAAAGGCTTATTTCTTCTTGTCCGGCGGAAACGGGTTTATTTTATCAAACCGTTCGCCGTTCTCGGCCCAGTACATCCCGCCTGGTCGGTAGATTCTTAACTCGAAATGTAGATGCGGACCGGTTGATTTGCCTGTATTTCCTATAAGTCCCACTGTTTCACCAATATTTACCCAGTCGTTTAGAAAAACCCTGGGCTCTTCATGCATATGTGCATAAAAGGTTGTCCATGATTCGGCATCGGGATATCTGGTTTTTATTTCCTTTGAAAGAGCATGTTCAATCTCAATTGTCCAGCCGTAGTGTTCTTCATCATGGGTTATATCTTTAACAACACCTTCATATGCAGCAGTAACATCCCCGGCCGGCATCCCTTCACGGATAATTTCTCCGGCATAGGAGATGAAGTCGATATTACCGACATTAATGATATCAACAGCATAATGAGGAGCAAATCCTCCCGAGCCCAGCGGATCCTGCCTTTTCTCCATGAAGCCGTCGGTGATTCGAAAACCGCGGCCGTCATTATCAAGACCGCTTATAGCGACAGGATAAACCATATCACTGAATGCGGGTATATAGCGGCTCAAAGGAATTACACGCTGTTCTTCGGTTGCCAGGTATATTCTGGCCTGATACTCCTCAGAGGGGAGGTTTGACATTTCATATATGATTTCGCCGTATGAGACGGCTTCTTTTATATTAGAAGCGATAAGCTTGTATGCCTCTTTTCGTGCAGGCAGATACTTTGTCAGTTCTTCAGAGAGCCGCATAACATTGGCAAATGCATTATGCCGGTTGAATTCAAAGTCTGTCTTTGAGCGTTCGAGGTTTTCTTTGAGTACCTCAATATCACCTTCGGCTTCCACCATAAAGCTGTCGAGGTTCTGCACCTTTCCCTGTATCTGAAGCAGATACTCATCCATCGTACTGCCGAGATCATTCTGGATGCGGTTAACCTGAAGGAAATAGGCCGCAACAAAGATTGCCAGCACGACGACGGCGAGTGACAGGACCGGAACAAAAACAGAAGGATGCAGGGCAACCTCATGATAGAGACCGCTAATCAACCTGCGAATAGGCCCCTTCGGCTTTACAAATGAAGCATAATCGTCATTATAATCAACAGATAGAATCTCTTCGTCAAAATACATGTTTGAATTGTTTGTTTTTTCGTAAACAGT
>DMKD01000005.1 GCA_003454605.1 Spirochaeta sp.
CTAATTATTCAACAGGCAATCAGAATGTGATTGGTCTCCTCATTATAGATAAGCAGGGCATTATCAGGCATGCCGATTTTCTCCCAAAGCTTCTGGGCCATCTCAAGATTCTGAGAGCCGCATTCATTCAGCAGCATAATATCAACATCACAGAATACATCAACGCAGCCGGTTTTAAATTCCTCAATACCCGTATTGATACACATTTTAGATACGTATTTAACCTGCATGAAGCCGAGATCAAAACCGGTATTCGGATGAACTACCAGCCGGTTGATAGGAAAAGCTGTATCATGAATGATCTTAAGTACTCCTGTGCGCTTCATCATCACCTCTATACTATCCTAAGAATTTCTACCAGTAATTTCCAGGTCTTTTCAACGGAATCTATCTTCATCTTTTCGCCGGGGGTATGCACATCGGCAAGTTCCGGTCCAAACGAGACCATATCGATAGAATCGAATTTTTTTCCGATTACTCCGCATTCCAGACCCGCGTGAATCGCCTTTATTTCAGGTTCATTCCCGAACAAAGCCGAGTAAGCCTTGCGAGCTGTTTTAAGAATCTCTGATTCAGGATTCGGATCCCAGCCGGGATAGTCATGTTTGAACTCATGGCGGCCGCCGGCAGCGCTGATCATTGCCCTCACACGGTCGGCAATATCATCACATTCACTGTCGACAGAAGAGCGGTGGCAGTTGAGAACGAAAAACTCTGTTTTACCGCTTGTATTCGAGCCTTCAACACCCTTACCGTCTTTAAGCAGCTCTATACGGGCAAGGTTTGTTGATGTTTCAACAAGATCGTCAATCACCCGGCTCATCTTGATAACACCATGGGGAGTAGAATAAACAAGATCGAGGATCCTTTTCTGGGTTTGGGCTGAGTAAACAGATTCAGCCTGCCCAATTGCTGCAGGACTTTCGCCGGCAGCGACATTAAAACTCAGCTCCGGTTCAATCATGCCGAGCTCTGATTTTATCACAGTTGCGAACTCATCGGCATAAGCCTGAAAAGCATCTGCATCTGCATCCTTGACAAAGACTGTCGCGAAAAACTCGCGCGGGATGGCGTTGTGTTTGCCTCCGCCCTCAAGGAAGGCAATTCTTGTATCAAATTTTTCAGCGGCCTTCCAGAGAAATCTGGACCCGAGAGTAAGCGCGTTTCCGTATCCTATATGAATTTCACCGCCGGAGTGACCGCCGTGAAGTCCTTTCAGCTCAATGCTGTAGGCTTTGTATCCTGCAGGAATTGCATCAAATGCAACCGGCAGATATCCTTCGGTGTTCTTGCCGCCGGCGCATCCGACATAAACGACTCCGTCTTCTTCCGAATCAAGGTTGATGAGGATTCTCGATTCAACGATTGCAGGGTCTAACTCCATGGCGCCGGTTAATCCTGTTTCTTCATCAACTGTCAGAAGGACCTCAACCTGACCGAAGGATTCGTCAGCCTCGAGTACAGCCAGACCGGCAGCAACAGCCACGCCGTTGTCGGCTCCGAGGGTTGTCCCGTCCGCCTTCAGCCATCCGTCCTCAATTACAAGCGCAATCGGGTCTTTCGCGAAATCATGAACCTTATCGCGGTTCTTCTCGCAGACCATGTCCATATGTCCCTGAAGAACAACAGAAGGGCTGTTCTCGCGGCCGGGAGCAGCGGGCCGCCTGATAAGGATGTTACCTATAGCATCGATTTTATATTCGAGCCCCTGTGCTTCGGCGAAATCGGCCGCATACTTCCGTACACCAGCCTCATTTCCCGACTCACGCGGTATTCTTGTAAGATTGTAAAAATGCTTCCAGAAAGAAGCGGGTTCTAGTCCATTAATAATATCCATATTCACACGTCCTTCATTGAATTTTCTTATTTATATTCGAGAACTGAGGGGTCATACCCTTCGGGAGCTTCAAAACCCAGGAATTCGAGGGTAGTTGCCGCAAGAGAGCTGATTCCGAGCCCTTCTTTCAATTGAGCCTTGTACTCACCCTTTCCAGCCGGATCGTAAATTATACAAGGAACAGGATTCAGCGAATGTGCGGTTTTTGCTTTAGGCTTACCGAGATCATTCTTTTTAACATCGCCGGTTTTCTTGTCATGTTCGTACATATCATCAGAGTTTCCGTGATCAGCCGATATGATCATTACGCCGCCGGCCTCTTCAACAGCCTTCCTCAATCTGCCGATGCAGAGATCCAGCCCTTCCAGCGAACATACTACCGCCGGAAAAACGCCGGTATGGCCAACCATGTCCCCATTGGGGTAATTCATCCTGATAAAATCATATTCACCGGTATCTATCACCTCTAGTACACGGTCGGTGATATCGGCGCATTTCATCCAGGGACGCTGCTCGAATGGTACAACATCGGAGAGAATCTCTTCGAAGGTTTCAAGCTCTTCATCGAACTTGCCGAGTTTGTTTCCATTAAAAAAATAAGTAACATGGCCGTATTTCTGAGTTTCACTGATAGCGAATGATTTAACACCGCTTGCGGCAAGATACTCACTCATAGTGCGGTCAATTGCCGGCGGCGAAACAAGGTACTGTGCGGGGATATGAAGATCTCCGTCATACTCCATCATGCCTGCGTATTCGACTGCCGGAACCCTTTTTCGATCAAACTCGGAAAAATCATCTCCTGATTCAAAAGCCTTGGTAATTTCAAGCGCACGGTCGCCGCGGAAGTTGAAGAAAACAACCGAGTCACCGTCTTCAATTGTTCCAACAGGCTTGCCGTCTTCAGCAATTACAAATGCAGGGAGGTCCTGGTCAATTGCGCCGGACTCTTCCCTGAGGGTTTCAATTGCTTCATGCGAAGTTGAAAAGCTGCGGCCAAGACCTAAGACATGGGTATCCCAACCGAGTTTCACCATATTCCAGTTGGCTCCGTAACGATCCATTGTGATAACCATTCTTCCGCCGCCGCTTGCTATCCTTGCAGAAAAATCGTCAGCACTGAGCTCCTTGCAGAAATCCTCAAAGGGATCAAAATAATCTAGAGCCGATGTTTCGCCGACATCACGACCGTCAAGTAGAGCGTGAACCCTGACAGTTTTTACACCGTCTTCTTTTGCTTTTTCAATCATCTTTCTAAGGTGATTAATATGTGAATGAACATTGCCGTCAGAGAGAAGCCCGATAAAATGCATTGTGGAATCTTTATCCCTGCAGTTTGAAGCAAGTTTGTTCCAGGTATCGCCGCTGAACATCTTTCCAGTTTCAATCGATGCGGAAACAAGTTTGGCGCCCTGGGCAAATACCCGTCCGCAGCCTATCGCATTATGACCGACTTCGGAGTTTCCCATATCTTCATCTGACGGAAGGCCAACAGCCTTACCGTGAGCCTTCATCTTTACAGTGGGGTGATCGGCCATCAGACCGTCCAGATTAGGGGTAAGCGCAGCCCTAAAGCCGTCCCCCTGTTCATATTTTCCATATCCGACTCCGTCCATTATTATAAGCAGAACGGGGCCCTTTCTTTTTCCCATGCTGGAATTCTTCTTTAAGGGTTCGACCATTTATATCTCCTATGATTAGCCGCCAAGGATGGCGGCAGATACATTAAATGCTGTGGACGTTTGATTATACTAATCGAGGCTTTCCTCTGTCAAACCGTAACGCTCCTGATCCTCGAAATTCCCTCCAGGTTCAACATGTACGATAACATCATAGAGATCATCAATGCTGCTTCGGAGCTTTTCTTCAGCCTGTTTTGCCAAATCATGCCCCTCAGCAACGGTGAGATTTCCGTTTACCTCGATATCAAGATCAATTACATACATAGTATTGATCTTCCTGATCCTTACTCTGTGCGGGTTGCTTATACCGTCGACCTTTTTAAGAGCATCAAATACCCTTGTGTACAACTCCGGGTCGCCTGAACCTTCCATTAACTCATCATTCGATTCCATGAAGATGCTGATACCGTTCCGGAGGATCCATATGCTGACGCCGACCGCTATTATAGAATCAATTATAGGCAATCCGGTAAAATAAGTAATCAACAGCCCCGCAAGCACCGATGCAGAGAGAACAATGTCGGCCCGCATATTCAAGGCATCGGCAATAACCATCTGGCTGTTTACATCACGCCCTATCTTAATCTTGTATAAGTAAAGAATAAACTTTGCACCGATCGCTCCGATTGAGATGTAGACCGTGTAGATCCGCGGCATCATCTTCTCTTCTCCGTTGAAAAGATTCAAAACAGTACTGATCAGCAGCTGCAGACCAGCCATCATGATGATGAATGACAGCAGCTTTGCTGCAATTGCTTCAGCACGGCCATGACCGTAGGGGTGTCTCTTGTCAGGTGGTTTGTCCGCTATATCAGCGGTGAAAAGAGTTACTATTGATGAAACAATATCGGTTGCAGTATCAATTCCTGCCCCGACGAGGGCGGCACTTCCGCCGATAGTTCCAAAGCCGATCTTCAGAACCGCAAGAATGCCGTTTCCGGCAATTCCGGCCCAGGAGGCCTTCTTTATCTTCTTCGTTCTTTGGTCAACAGTCATCAATAAGCCTGCTAATCCATGACTTTGGGTCTGATCTTGTTCAGCATTCGGTAGACAGCCGGACATATCAGGCTGTTTTTAAGGGTGAGATTCAGCTTCTTCTGCATATTAGGATAATCGGTATGCGGATATTCCTTACAGGCACGCGGCCGTGCTTCATAGATCGAGCAGAAGTTATCTTCCTTCAAAAACGGGCAGGGCATGGACTGAAATACAAAATCATTGTCTTCATCGACATCGAGATAATTATTCCGGACTTTACCAGCCCGCATATTGATATATTTTCCAATACGCTCAATGTCCCGGTTATTTACCTTCGGCCCGAGGCTCTTACAGCAGTTTCCGCATTCACGACAGTCGAGGTCTGCAAAAACCGCCTCATGAACCTCAACGAAAAGTGCATCAAGATCCTTGCGTTTCCACCTCTTGAGTTTTTCGATGAGCTTTTTATTTTCTTTATATAAGTTCTGAGCCTTCTGAAGCTCGCTTTCAAGATTCAATTTATATGCCGTTTATCCCATTTCAACAGCCGTTTCAAGGGCCAGCTGGATCATTTCATCAAAAGAGCGCTCACGGTCCTC
>DMKD01000120.1:0-1255 GCA_003454605.1 Spirochaeta sp.
TGCTGCTATCTCCGGTCGTCTAAGCAATCAAAGATTGCTTCCCAGGCTTTTTTTTATATTCTTTTCAAAATAGCGTGTTAGGCCAGCCTAACAAAATGGTCTACTCGACCGCTAACGCAAGGCTGTTGGAATGCGTGAACAATTAGCTGGGTGGACGTTTTGCAAAGCAAAACTCCAGAGATGCCTTCGGCATCTCCCCAGGCCTTTTTTTATTAATATCACAGAGCGCAAAAGTCCAAAGGACTTTAGTGCTTTTCTTTTGCATTAATTCGTTGTTATCACTTTCTCGATAAAATGTAGATTGATTGCTCTAATCCTTAGTTAAGGTGTACTTCCCTACACTATTATCTGTCCACCATGTATCCGGTAACGAAGGATCTGGTATCCCAGCATATGCTTCTTTATATAAATAAAGTGTGGAGCCGGAAACATGCCAAGACCAGCAGTCATAACTAGTGACAAAATAGTTTTCCTCTGTATTTACATCAATTATTGCATTATCCCACTCGGCACTTCCACCTGTGTTATCTGCATAGTCTTCATAATACATATGGTTTACTGTAAAAGTGAAGGTCCGCGAATAATAACCATTATCAGAAGACCATGAGCCCAATAATTCTGATGGTAGGAATGAGCCGAGCAGAGCACAACCGGTCAGAATAAAAATGAGAAGAATGCCGGTTACTAAGAAAAACCTTTTCATAATGCCCCCCTAGAATATAATACCAAGAATACTTAGAATTTAGAGTATCAGTAAAATGAGATTCATATAGTAATTTTAAAAGCAGTTGCAGTATATGTCAATATTAAGTGTAAATTGTGTAAATTGGCGAATCTGGGGACATAGGTAAGCGGTAATTCTTACCCTATGACTTAATCTGTTCGGCAGTCAGATTAAACGGCAGTAGTTTTTCATAGTCTGCAGTAAATTCACAATAAGGCAGCTTCCTGAAAATGTAATAGAAATAATCATAAACCGACAGATTTTGCAGTTTAGCTGATTCAACAAGACTGTAAAGGATCGCCGAAGATTCAGCCCCTCGCTCAGTATCTGAGAACAGCCAGTTTTTGCGCCCAATTACGAACGGCCGTATCGCATTCTCTGCGATTTATCCAAATGTTAGGATAAAGCGCTGAGAATGCAATCAGACCTTTTGTGCTTGGCAGAAAGAATTGGTTGTTCAGTGGAAGTCCGGCCGGTGCACAATCGTCTTGCTTAATGTATTCACTCATTGAAACGGCGAAACAAAACGGT
>DMKD01000120.1:1314-4114 GCA_003454605.1 Spirochaeta sp.
CCTGGAATATTGAGTTTGATTTATTGCAACTGGAAACAAAGAACCAGGCTTAAATTGACGCATACTTTGATTATGTCAAATCAATCTAAATAAGTTCAATATAATAAGCTGATGAAAATGTTTTGCAGGGCGAAAGTATGATGATACCCTCTTTATCTGTCAGATCGCTGGTCTGCTCTTCAGTTGAATCTACTCCGAACCAAGGCTCCAAGCAGATAAATGGGGCATCAGTTTTAGGTTTTTTCCAGATTCCGAAATGGGTAAAGCCTGGGAATTTCATTTTTACTTTTCTTCCTTTACCATCTTTACGAAGTAAAGAAATCTCATGAGACTTCAGGTCGCGGAAAATCAACGCATCGTTGTCGAAAAGTGAGTGAGTAAGATAGAGTGTGTTTGTATTTTCAAGGCAGGCGGCTGTTTCTCCGGTTAGCAGTCCTTCTTTTAACAGACGGCGGGAGTTTTCCTCTTTTTCAAACACGAGTTTGTAATCTGTGATCGGACAGTTGAAAGCCGGATGTCCGCCTATCTGAAACGGCATATTCTTACGATCAAGATTCTCAACTTTATATTCTACTTTAAGTGATGAATTAATGACTGTGTAGATAACTGAAAGTTTGAAAGCAAAAGGATAGGATGTCAGAGTCTGTTCATTTGATTCGAGGGTAAATATAATAGAACTGATCTCATGAGATTCAACCCTCCAGTCCATCTTGCGTGCGAACCCGTGGTTCGGCATGGCATAGGTGACGCCGTCGTATTCATAGGCACCCTCAGGCAGACCGCCAATTATCGGAAAAAGCAGTGGTGATTGTCCTGTCCAGTAATCAGGATGACCCTGCCATAGATATTCATGACCGTCGGAAGTCTTAAGGCTTGTTAGTTCCGCCCCAAAAGACTTAAATGAAGCAGTGATATGATCATTGGATATTGAACCCATAATATCTCCATACAAGTAGTATGATGGATAATAACATATTTTAGCATAATGAATCGAGAAAATCGAGACTTGACAGGCCGACATAATTTACTTGCAAAATGAGCAGTGAAGTATCATAATGTAATAGTTAAAAATATGTATTATAAATCCTGAATTTCTATCTTCAGTATTGCGCATTTGTGAACTTCAGTTCGGTCTATTCTGGATTTGAAGGTAAGAATAATGTGTAAAAAAATATTATTATTGCTATCCATCTGTCTCACATTTTCCTGTAATGATATTCCGCTTAAAACATATATTCAACGTATGACCGATTTTGAAAACATCCTCTATGTCAGTATTGAAACCGGTGATGATGCAAACAGGGGAGTACTAACAGAGCCCTTGAAAACGATTCAGGCAGGTATAGATTTAGCTGCAGGATATATTGCCGACGGACTGGCGGAATCGGTTGATGTCCATGTAGCCGAGGGGCTGTATGAGGTTAACAGCAGTGAAGACGGAAGTATCAGTATGACGGACGGGGTTTCTCTTTACGGCGGGTATAAATCGGATTTCAGTGAAAGGAGTATAAGTGAACATGAGACCGAAATTGTTGATCTAGGGACGACTGGCGAGATAGTTTCGGCTGTATGTTATTCTGAAGGGGTTACTGCATTGAGTGTTCTCGATGGATTTACCATTCGCGGAGGCAATATCGATACGAATAACGGCTGGTCTATTGGGATTGGCATGGAAGGTGCTTCACCTGTAATAATTAATAATAAAATTTATGCAGGTTCATCTCCCGTTACCGGAATTAGCATCGGGGTTAATATTTATAACGGAGGCAGTCCAGTTATTGAAAATAATTATATCAACGGAGGTACCTCCTCAGGAGGGAATACCGGTATTCTTGCATTTACCAATGTATCGGGCATAATACGGCAAAACGACATTTTCGGCGGTTCGGGCGGAAATGCAACCGGTGTTCTTATAATGAATTCAACTGCTCAAATCACGGATAACAGCATAATCGCGGGCAGCGGTGTGCTGACGAACGGAGTGAAAGTATCCGGTACAAGCTTTGCGACTATAGAAGCAAATTATATATACGGCGGAGATGCTACAGAGTGGGCCCGTGGGGTCTATCTCAGTTCGGACTCAGTAACCATTACCGGGAACACAATTTCCGGCGGCACATCGAGCGGATATTTGGACGGAATTTACTGCCATGATCACAGCTGGACGACGATAAGAAACAACTTTGTCTTCGCTGGCGAATATACCGGTAGCTCAGACGATGATCCACATGCAGTTTATTTTAACGGTCCCGGAGGATGGCTTTATAATAACACCCTTGTCGAAGGTTTAAGTCTATACAGCGACGCCGTTTGCCTTAATGGCGGTTCCCAGCCTAAAATAGAAAACAATATCCTTTTTTCGTTTGGCACTGTTGGAGGTTACTGCATTATTGAATATCCTGACAACGAGGAAAATGCAAACTCAATAAAAAATAATGTACTTTGGGATCGTGCTGGTTCTACGGTTTTCTACCACTCCTGGGACGAAAACAATTACGACGACCTTACATCGCTTGAACTAGCCTTCAGTGATGCCTCCGGTAATACAGATGAAGTCCCTCTCTTCGTCGACATCGATGGACCTGACGATGACATCACTACGATGGAAGATAATGACTGGCGGCTGACTGCCGCAACGCCGGTAGAGGTTAAGCAGGGGGGGCTGGACGGAATTGTAGAGGGCTGGGGTTTCAATACAGACTATGACGGCAACTTGAGAACTAACATCGTAGACGATCCGAACGGGCCAACGAATGACGATGCTGCAGGCTGGTCAATGGGCGCCTGCGAGAAGGACTGA
>DMKD01000098.1 GCA_003454605.1 Spirochaeta sp.
ATAATCAAATGCGTTTGCCCTGCTATAGCATCCTTGACTCGATGATGATGTGACGGATATTATTGTAAACGGATAATGAAAATTTCTTAAACAGCATATTCCTGAAGCACCGCTGAAAATTTGCGGTATATGGGAGGTGGGAATGTAAAACATTCCTAAGGGGTATATTATGGCTAAAAAAGGCAATCTTCCGGAGACTAAAGTAATCACAGATGACGCTGAAAAGGGCAAGGCTCTCGAAGCAGCCAAACTTCAGATAGAAAAACAGTTCGGCAAGGGTTCGCTGATGAAGCTCGGCACTACGGCTGATCTCAACATTGAAACTATTCCCTCCGGCTCCATCCTGCTTGACGAAGCCCTGGGCGTAGGCGGATATCCCAAAGGCAGGATAATAGAAATGTATGGTCCTGAATCTTCCGGTAAAACAACCCTTGCACTGCACGCAATAGCCGAGGCACAGAAAGCCGGCGGAATAGCCGCATTCATTGATGCCGAACATGCTCTTGACCCGTCATATGCAAAAGCACTCGGAGTTAATACCGACGAACTCTGGGTTTCACAGCCCGATACAGGAGAACAGGCGCTTGAGATCGCTGAATCGCTAGTTCGTTCAGGTGCGGTGGATATTGTCGTAATCGACTCTGTTGCAGCACTCACACCCCAGGCTGAAATCGAAGGAGATATGGGAGATTCACACATGGGTCTTCAGGCCCGGCTGATGAGTCAGGCTCTTCGAAAGCTTACCGGTACAATCTCAAAATCCGGCTGTTCTCTTGTTTTCATAAACCAGATCCGAATGAAGATAGGTGTTATGTTCGGTAATCCCGAGACGACAACAGGCGGAAACGCGCTTAAGTTTTATGCATCCGTAAGAATCGAGATCAGAAGGATAGAAACTCTTACACAGGGGACTGATAATGCAATCGGAAACAGGGTACGTGTCAAGATAGTTAAAAACAAGGTTGCACCTCCATTTAAAAAAGTTGAAATGGAGATAATATTCGGCAAGGGTATATCTGTTACAGGAAGCCTGCTTGACGCCGCAATCAAGTACGAACTCATTGACAAAAGCGGAAGTTGGTACTCATACGGTGAGGAACGCATAGGCCAGGGACGTGAAAATGCTAAGCTCTTTCTTGAGAACAATCCTGAAACTGCCGCCGGCATGGAAACTAAACTCAGAGAGATAATGTTCAAAAAAGAAGAGGAAGCACCGGCCGAAAAGAAGGATGAGACTGCTAAAGAGAAGGTTGCCGCTTCTGTCGGTAAACCGGCAGCCGGCGAAACCTCCGGTGATCTCTTCTAAATGGACTCTCCCTATGATTGCTTCGATTCCATTGAAATTTTTCTTGGTCTCGGAGCAAACATCGGAGATCCTGCTGCGAATCTCAAATCCGCGTTCTCAGAAATAAAATGTCGAATATTAAAAGATGCTGAACTTTCCTCACTCTACATTACAGAACCGCAGGATGTAAAAAAGCAGCCGGAGTTTGTAAATGCCGCCTGCACCGGTTTATACTCCGGTTCAGCATTTGATCTTCATAATGCACTGAGCCTCATCGAGAATGATCTCGGCAGGAACCGTAATATTGAGCAGCGCAGAGGTCGGCGTATGATAGATATCGATATTCTATATTTCGGCGGCATGATAATTGACTACGGCCGGGAATCAGAGGGCGAGGGAAAGTGGCTAAGAATTCCCCATGAAAGGCTTAGACAGAGGAAGTTCGCACTCGTCCCCTTGCTCGAACTTGCTCCTGAACTTGTTGACCCGGCTTCAGCAAAGCCATATTCCTACTTTAATGATCTGCTTTCAGGGCAGGGTATTTACACCTTCGATGCAGTCAGTTATATTAAAGCTCATGGAGCAGAAAGCTGACGGCGAACTGCAGAATAAGTTTAAAATTAACGATTTTGAGGGCCCCCTCGATGTTCTGCTGTTTCTTATAAAAAAGTCCGAGATAAACATTTACGACATCCCTATTGCTCAGATAACCAAACAGTATATCGAGTTTCTTGAATATGCCGTTACGATTAATCTTGATAATCTGACAGAATTCTATGTTATGGCGTCGACCCTTCTTTATATAAAGAGCCGAATGCTGCTCCCGGTCGAAATCGATGTTTATGATGAGCTGGAGGATCCCCGAAAGGAACTCGTTGACCGGCTCATTGAGTATCAGAAGTTTAAGAAACTCTCCGATCTGATGACTGAACAGGAAAAAGAATCAGAATGGCGTATAGAGCGTACAAAAAAACAGCGGACGCTGCCGTTTCCCGAGGATGAAAATCTCTGGGAACAGATAGATATCTGGGATCTTTTTCAAACCTTCTCAACCATTATCACTTCTCTTTCATCTGAAAGAATCATTGATATGTATGAAGAGGTGAGTATAAATGAAAAAGTAGCTCTGATGTACGAGTTATTTGATAAAAAAGAGGAATTCTATTTCACTGAGCTGATTACCAGAGTTAATTCCATGATGGATATAGTCTGCGCATTTCTGGCTTTGCTTGAGAGTGTTAAACAGAAAAGGATATTCATACTTCAGAATAAACTATTCGGAGACATCCTTATTCGCTTTAGAGAAGAAGAACCTGAACCGGAACAGGAGGAGAATTTTGATGGACTTGATGAATGAATGTGAGCTGCTTGAAGCAGTCCTCTTCCTGGAATCTGATCCTGTTGAACTCAGAGCGCTTATAAAAATTACCGACCTGCCTAAAGAAATAATTGAGCAGGCACTTGAAAAGCTTGAAGAAAAATACAATTCGGAAGGCAGCGGCCTGGAACTTATTCAGTTTGCCGGCGGCTACATGCTGTCTCCCAAACAGAGGCTCTGGGATTTTCTGAAAGAACGATACGGACAGAAAAATGATAAACGGCTTTCAAGAGCCGCCATGGAAACACTTTCCATCATCGCTTATTCCCAGCCGATTACAAAGGCCGAGATCGAGAACATCCGCGGTGTCGCAGCTGACAATATGATCAGAATGCTGCTCGACCGCAACCTTGTCAAACATGTGGGGAAAAAAGATATCCCGGGCAAACCGACTCAATTCGGAACCACCAAAGATTTCCTTAAAATTTTCGGACTCAGCAGCATTTCAGATTTACCCAAGTTAGACGATGTCCAGAAGGTAAGGTTTGAATTAAATGGCTGATAACAAGCACAACTCATCCGATGAAGGATTGAGACTTCAGGTTTATCTCGCGAAAGCAGGTATAGGCTCCAGACGCAAATGCGAAGAATATATCTCGGAAGGCATGGTCACAGTAGATGGTGAAACAGTATTCACTCAGGGTATGAAAATCACCGATCAAAAGGTCAGTTTTAAGGGCAGACCTGTCTTCCCTGCCAGAAAGATGGTTTATATAGCCCTTAACAAGCCTGTACGCTATCTTTGCACGGCATCCGACCCCGAAGGCCGTCCTACTGCGGTAGAACTCGTCAGAAAGGCCTGGCCGGGTCGTGTATACAACGTAGGCAGACTGGATTATATGTCGTCCGGACTTATTTTTTTCACCAATGACGGTGATTTTACAAAAATAATTACTCATCCGTCCTCAGGCATCCTTAAAACCTATATTGTTGAAACCCGTGAGGATATTACACCTGAAATGCTGAATGAATGGAAAAAAGGCATTACGGTTGAAGGCATCAAATACAAGATCGAAGAATACGAGCTTAAAACTCCGAAGCGGGTCAGCCTTACTCTCAGAGAGGGAAGAAACCGTGAAATCAGAAATCTCTTTAATTCTAAACGCTTTAAAATTAAAAAACTTCACCGCATTCGAATCGGCAGTATCAACATCGGGGGATTAAAAGCGGGAGAGTACCGTTTCCTGACCGAGACCGAGGTGAAAAAACTTCTGAAAGCAGGAGCTTCAAAGAAATGATAGTAGCATTGGACGGTCCTGCCGGTGTCGGAAAGAGTACAATAGCTTCCGCTATTGCCGAAAAAGCTGGTTTTTTTTATCTTAACTCGGGGAATTTCTACCGGGCGATCACCCTGTCGACCCTTGATGCGGGAATTGATCCTGAAGACAGCAGCTCAATAATTGAAAATGCCGCAAAGCTGGATATTTCTATTTTGAACGGAAGGGTTCATCTTGACGGGACAGATGTTGAAGATAAACTTCATACCGACAGAGTTGATGCCTGGGTAGCCCAGCATTCCGCCATTGTTAAAGTACGTAGCATAGTGACTGCAGCGCTTAGAAAAACCGCTGAGAGTATGGACATTGTTGCAGAGGGCAGAGATATCACAACAGTTGTGTTTCCTCATGCCGAATTCAAATTTTATATGGACGCATCGATCGAAGTCAGAGCCGTACGCCGCTTCAAACAGGGCACCAGCTCACAGTCGCTTCAGGAGCTTTTTGACAGTATAAAAAAACGAGATGAGATTGATAAAAATAAACCCGTAGGCAGTCTTAAAATAGCCGATGATGCGATTTATTTAGATACATCGGACTTGACCATAGATGCAGTTTGTGAGAAAGTATTAGTTAAAATTCAGGAATGAAATACACGTTTTAGGAGATAGTTGCCGATTATGACAGACAAAGATGTTACTGCCGACAATAACAATTTAGCCCTTCAAGAAGAGTACTTAAAGAACTTCGAAGACATCGAAGAGGGCGGACTGATAGAAGGAGTTATTATAGAAATAACCCCCGAACAGGTTTTTATAGATGTAGGCTACAAATCTGAAGGTAAAATCTCCCTTGATGAGTTTGATAAAACACCGGAAATCGGAGACAAGGTCAGTGTAATACTGATTAAGAAAGAAGGTAGAGGCGGACAGGTTGTCGTTTCTAAAAAGAAAGCGGATTCAAGGGTATTCTGGAAAAACTTAAAAGAAGCTTCCGAGCAGAAAGCACCGATTGACGGTACTGTATGCAAGGTAATTAAGGGCGGATTTGAAGTTGATCTGGGTTTCGATGTAAAAGCCTTCAATCCGATCTCGAAGATCGATGTTACCAGAGTTGAGACTCCTGAAGAGTACCTCAATCTCAAATCAAAATTTATCATTGACAAGTTTAGTACTTCCGCAAAAGCACGAATCGTTGTTTCGAGACGACAGTACCTCGAATCAGCTGCTGAAGAAGCAAAAAAGACATTCTTTGAAAACACTGAGATCGGCGACGATATTGAAGGAACAGTAAAAAGTTTTACATCCTTCGGCGCTTTCATCGACCTCGGCGGTTTCGACGGCCTTCTTCATATTAATGATATGAGCTGGGGACATGTCACAAAACCGAAAGATTATGTTAAAAAGGGTCAGGTTATCAAACTTAAAGTAATTAAGATTGATCCGGAAGATAAGAAGATCAACCTCTCACTGAAGCATTTCTCAGATAACCCATGGAACACCTTTGAGCACAGATATCATATTGATGATGTTGTTAAAGGAAAGGTTACGAAGCTCACTGATTTTGGTGCTTTTATCGAAATCGAAGAGGGAATAGAAGGCCTTGCACATATATCAGAACTTTCATGGACCAAACGTGTTAACCACCCGAAGGAAATTCTTTCAATAGGTGACGAAACAGAAGTTAAGATTCTTGCTTTCAACCTTGATGAAGGTCGTATATCACTCGGACTCAAGCAGGTTCTTCCGAATCCCTGGGACAATCTCGATGAGAAATATCCTATCGGTACAAATCTCAAGAAAGTCATCAAAAAGGTTACCAACTCAGGCGCTTTTATAGAGCTCGAAGAGGGTATTGATGCTTTCCTTCATATCGATGATTATTCATGGACGAGGAAGATTAAAAACGCTTCTTCTGTTCTCAAAGAAGGCGAAGAGATAGATGCACTTGTTATAGCCATCGAACCCGACACTAAGCGTGTACGCCTCGGTGTTAAGCAGCTTTCAGATGATCCGTGGGATGCACTGAAGAAATCCTATCCAAGAGGCAGCATAATCGAAGGTGAAATCACCAACGTTACCGATTTTGGTATCTTTGTTAAGGTATCCGGCGGTATCGAGGGTCTTGTCAACAAGTTCAACCTTGCCGAAACAGGACCTGAAAGAGTTGATGAAAACGAACTTCTTAAGAAATTCAATGTTGGCGACAAGGTTAAATGTCTTGTCACCGAGATTAAGTCAGATGCACAGCGTCTGTCTCTGTCTATCAGAGAATATCAGAGAAGTATACAGAGAAAGGAACTGTCAAAGTACATACATGACAGTGAAGAAGAAGGAAACTTCACTTTAGGCGATATGCTTAAAGATAAAATAAATCTGGACGACGAATAGGAGCGTACGAGCAAAGGCCTCCGGTCTTCACTCGCACGTTACGGAGTTTCCCATGCAGGCATCTTCGATTGATGTTGAGCGCCTTGAAACGCTTATTGAGATTAATACCTTAATTAATTCCAATTATACAGATGACAAGGCGCTGCTTACACATATATTAGAATCCGCATCAAGACTCACCCATGGTGAGTCTTCTTCGCTTCTTCTGCTCAACCACGAAACAAACAGATTATATTTTGAAATATCGCTCGGTCCCAAAGGACCCGATGTCCAGAAATTTTCTCTAAAGATGGGCGAGGGGATTGCAGGCTGGGTGGCAAAGCATAATACCGGCTTAATCGTTAATGATGTTGATAAAGACGGCCGTCATCAGAAAAGCATCGATTCAAAAACCGGCTACGCTACAAGTTCAATTCTTGCAGCTCCTATGCGGATTAAGGACAGGTGCGTAGGCGTCATTGAGATTATAAACCGTCAGGACAGACGCAACTTCACAAATGATGACCTCATGTGGCTCGAACGATTTGCAGTTCAGGCCGCTCTTGCTATTCAGAATGCAAAATCATACAGTAAACTCAGAAATGAGCTGTTCATTCTTCAGGACAGATTAAACGAAGACAAGGGATATCATCCTTTCGTAAGCGGCAGCAAAATTATTGATGAGAAACTGAAACTGGTCGACAAGATCGCGGCCACAGATTCATCTGTGCTCATTCTGGGAGAAAGCGGCGCAGGCAAGGAACTGTTTGCGGAACAGATACACCTGCGCAGCAAACGTTCGGACGGCCCCTTCATCAGGGTCAACTGTGCCGCCCTGCCCGAACATCTTCTGGAAAGCGAACTTTTCGGCCATGTAAAGGGCGCTTTCACTGATGCGACTGCGGACAGACGCGGACGTTTCGAACTTGCAAACGGCGGAACTATCTTTCTGGATGAAATCGGCGATATGCCCTACAAACTGCAGAGTAAACTTCTACGAGTTCTGCAGCATATGGTATTTGAAAGAGTCGGTGCAAGCGAACCTACGACGGTTAACGTCAGAGTGCTTGCAGCCACTAATAAAGACATAGAATCAGCAATAGAAGAAGGCCGCTTCAGAAAGGATCTATATTACAGACTAAACGTGCTGCCTTTTTATATTCCGCCTCTTAGAGAACGAGTAGAAGACATTCCGGTTCTTGCTGATTTTTTTCTCGAAAAATTCAATCGCGAATTGAAACGATCCATTCATGGCTTCTCTAATGAAGCCCTTGAATCACTGATGAGTTATTCATGGCCCGGCAACGTCAGGGAACTTGAGAATGTTATTGAAAGATCTGCCGTTATTTGCGATGATGAGTTCATCAGACCTCAGCACCTGCTGCTGGTAAGCAGTCTTAATGAAAACAATGAATATGATAATAAGAAACTTAAAGAGGCGTTGAACACCTTTAAGAAGCATTTTATTCGTAAAGCACTTGAATCCAACAGCTGGAATCAGACTGAAACATCTGCAAAGCTCGGAATTCAACGCACTTATTTATCCAGGCTAATAAAAGAACTTGATATTAAGACCTGATTGAACATAATACTGAAAGGAGTCTAGTAAATTTATGACAGACAAACGAACGGAACTTAGCGGCAAAGACAAAATACTTGCCAAACTTACTTCTTTTCTCGAGAAGAACAAAACAATGCTCTGGATTATACTCGCAATTTTAGTTGCAGCAATTATAGTTGTAGCTGTAATCGATTCGGTTACCTCAAAGAAGGCAAACGAATCAGCTCAGCGAATCGAATCGGTACAGAAAGATTATGAAGAATGGCTGGGAATTGAAGAAGATGATAGTGAAAAAGATGCTGAACAGCAGATTTTAGTTGAAGAACTTGATGCCGTCATATCTGAATATCCTTCCTCCTATGCCGCCCAGAGAGCACTATATCTGAAAGCCGGAATTAATTTTAAGAACAACGAATGGGCTGAAGCGGCCGTACTCTTTACCGAATCAGCTGATGTAAACCGCGACAGCTACCTTGCGCCTATAGCGCTTATGATTGCAGCTTCTTCCTATGAAAATGCCGGCAGCTATCAGAACGCAATCGATATATACCTTAATATCTACGCTGACTATGATAAGGTATATCCGGATGTTCCAAGGGCAATGCTTTCTATAGGCCGCCTGCAGGAACAGCTTGGTAATAAAGATGCCGCAGTAGATGCTTACAACGAGCTTCTCGATACCTATCCGGGCAGCGGCTGGGCATCGTTTGCAAGAACAAGAATTATCCAGCTGGATTAAAGCAGAATCCTGCAAAAGAAGGCATCGTTGTCTTGATCGTCCCCTTAAGATCGTTTTTAAGGGGACTATGTAAAAAAAACCTTTTATTTTCACTTATTTCAGGTAATAATTAAGTGGGAGAACTATAAATGAGCAGAAAAAAGAATCGTTTAAAAATTTTTGATACAAAGTATTTCTGGTCCGTAATAGGCGCATTAATTCTTCTTGCATTCTTTCTATTATCCAATTTTACCGTGATATTCGACCGTCTTGATAATGGTATGCTTGATACTTTTTTCAAGTACCGTACCGACAGGGTCGAGCAGGATTTGCAGGTCGGTGTAAGCTATGAAGGCTTTAATCCCAATATATCTCCCGACATTCTTATTGTAGGTATCGACCTCAAAACTCTTGAGCGATTCGGACGTTTTCCGTTTCCAAGATGGCGTCATGCCGACTTCCTTAAGTCATTATCCAGAATCAATAAGCAGAATGAACGCGAGAATTCTGTATTTCTCGACCTTCTCTTCGGGGATTCCATCGAAAATCCTACCTACGACGGCCTTTTAGTAGATGCTTTTAAGGAAAACGGCAGGGTGTTCACCGAAACATTCCTTGATGAGTTTCCGCCTCCGGCCGGCAGCTATACAGACTATTATGAACGTCAGCAGGTCC
>DMKD01000179.1 GCA_003454605.1 Spirochaeta sp.
TTCCATTATCCTCAATGAAATAGGCTTCAACCGGTATTGCAGGTTTCTGAAGTCTGGTATCGACAGTGATGAATATTGAGGCGCTGGCACCGATCTTTGCGACCTTGCCGGGATTCTCAAGAAGATCCACCTCTATTGCGCATACCCGGGAATCACCCACCTTACGTATAATCGGTGCAATCCTTGCGACCCTGCCGTTTAATTCCGTGCCTATGAAAGAGTCTGAAGTTATTTTCACTTCCTGACCGATTTTGATGTAGGAAAGATCCACTTCGTCTATCATGGCTTCGATAATGAGCTGTTCTTCATCATGAATCTCGGCCATCAGCATACCCGGTTCTACAACAGAATTACTATCGACATTCAGGGCGGTCAGAGTACCGGTCGATTCTGCCGTTATCTCATAATATTTTAGATTTTTCCGGCTGATGTTGTAGTCGGAAAGGGCTTTTTTTACCTCGGGGGAGGATTCAACTATTCGGGTATCCGACTGATAGTCAGCCGTCCTGTTATCATCAAGTTCACGTCCTTCTCTGAAATTGAGTTTCTGCCTTGAAGAATCGTGATTTTCTTCCGCAATCAGCAGCTGCTCTTCTACGAGTTTCAGCTCTTCATCACTGACGGAACCTATTTTGTGAAGTTCAGACGTCCTCTCCCATTCACGCCTGGTCTGAGCCAGACTTGTTACCGCGCTTGAGTAGGATGTTCTGAGATTCAGGAGCTCGGCCCTCACGGCCATCCTGCTGTTGATTACTGCATTTTCCGCATTAATAAGGTTGTTCTCCAGACTTTCCTGATCGAGCTTGATGATAACATCACCATAGTCAATGTTGTCGCCTTCTTCTACAGTGACCTCATCTACTGATGCCGACACTGCTGAGAATATCCGGGTGTACTCCTTCGAGTTAATATCACCGTTTGCTGAAACCTCACGGATGAAATCCTGGAGTTCCACCTCATGAGCGAAAACTTCCATTGGTTTATCGCGGTTTCTGCTTATTATGCTCACGGTGACCAATACTGCCACGACAACTATGCCGCCTATAAGTATCAGTAATTTCTTCTTGTTCATTATTCAGCTCCTTCTCTTCCTGTCAGCAGACTGAGGTCAAGTCCTAGTTGTCTGTATATCTGAAGAACTGTAAGGTTGTAGTTAATTTTATTCTCCAGGATAGTTAATCTTGTATCATCAAGGGCTATCTGCAGTTCGAGCAGTTCCTTCTGAGTTATTCTGCCGAGTTCAAGTTCACGGCTGCCTGTTTCATAATCGAAGGCGGCTGTTTCTTCCTGAACTAGGTATATTTCAGCAAGTTTTTTACTTAGCGTAATACTGTTAAGCAGCGCCTGAAGCTGTGAAGCTGTGTTTTTTTTCTGTTCATTAAAATCTTTACCCAGTTTCCCAGCCTGAATTTGTTTTAGTTCTATAGTCTTACGGGCTGAACCGCCGTCGAGCAGGGGCATGGATAGCCCCAATGTGAAAGCGAGACTGTTTAAAGAACCATCGCTGACAAAGCCTTCAGCGTTTATATCATTAGTCAGGCTGTAGGAGCTGCCCAGGTTGAGATTGAAGGCGGAGTTCTTCTTTGTGATGACTGTATCGGCTTCGGCAATCGCTATTCTTTTTTTATTAATTTGAGTTTCAGGATTGCCTTCTTCTATCAGTTGAAAGGGAGCAAGAGTTTCAGCGTTGAAGGGAATAGTTTCAATATCCACAGAAGATATATCGATATTCAGTTCAACCCCGTAGAGAGTCTTGATCTTATCGCCGGCGGATGAGTATTCGCTGAGGGTTCTTATCAGATCAACTTCCGACTGAAGCCTTGCGGCCTTTGCTGAGTTCAGCTGACCCTTAGTCCACATACCCAGGCTGTGCTCGCGCAGCATCTTTTTTTCGAACTCGGTATTGGTAGTCAGCCGCGATTGAACAAGCTGCAGCTGATAGGCTGTCTGAATAAGATTATAATAATCATTCAGGACCGAGCTTATGAGATTATTCCGGTTATCCAGATATGTAATGCGACTGATCTCATGAGATTCTGTTAACTGCGTTCGTGCCGCCTTATAGGCATTACCGAAAAATAGCGGTTGAGAAATTCCTATGACAAAACTTAAGGTGCTCTCATCCCATTCAAGCTGACGGGAAGAATCGGATTCTTTTGTGATTGTGGCATCGAGCTCATCGGTAACGCTTCCTGTAAGAATACCCGAGCTTGGTAAGAGCTGAGATACGCTCAGCGAGGGTGATACCGATAAGGCATAGAGGTCTCCAAGTTCAATTCCCACCGGAGTGCTGTTTATATAGGAGGAAGCGGCACCGCCGTCAAGCCCTGCATTCAGCTGCGGATAAAGCATTGAACGGGCGCTCTCGTATTCAAGAACACCGGCTTCGAGAAAAGCTTCGTTGGATGCCCAGGCCTGATTATTTTCCTGTTGAGCTTTCAGAAGCATTCGCAGTGCCGGGTCTTTGAATGTAAACCCATCTATAGCATAGAGACTCAGACCCGTACAAAATAATAATAGTAGAAATACTATTTTTTTCATTGATTTCGCTGCTTATAGAACCAATGTCATGACCGCGCTTACAATTACCGATAGAGCGCCTGCTATGATCGTTATTGTGAGCGCCTTTTTCCGGGCAAGGCCTGCTGAAAACTTCAATCCGAAGTACAGATATATGAAGTATATCCAGTTGAAAATATCAGTAACCGCATCAATCACCGTATATAACGTAGGTCCTGTTTTTGCGGGATTGAACAATGCGGCAAGACTGACCGGGGAGGTAATAGCCCATTGAAGATCAGCAGTATACTGAACCTTTGAAAGTATACGTTCATAGTTGGAAAGAAGCGTTATCCCGTTTTTAACAATACCTTGAACCGCTGATATGACCGCAAGGAAAATAAGCAGCTTGAAAAGATGTTTGAAACCGGGCTTTTCCTTGAAAATGCGCGTCAGAATCAACAGAATCAATGCATAAACTAGCAGAATGATGATATAGCCGATGAGACCGCCTCCGATTGTTGTGGCGAGGTTGATCGTTCTCATTTGATCAGATTTAAGCTGCTGTTCCATCATTTCCAACTGCTCGGTACTCATTTCAGTGCCGCGTTCCACCAGGGTATTAACCTGAACCCTCCCAAGGGCATCAAGATAGGCGTCGCTTCCCAGAATCGGCATAAGCATGAAAAGGCCTGCCAGAACCAGGATGAGCACCACAATTATAGGCATTAGAATCGGTGTGGCCGGTGTAAGTTCAGGGAATCCCTTTGAGGGGGAAGCGAACATATTGGACCATAGTTGGAATGTCTTTTTCATTTTTCCATCCTTTTTATTTATTCTGTTATTTAATACAACCTGACAACAGGTTTATTCAAAAAAATAATGGGATATCACAAAATTAGTGTTCTAATCTAGTAATACACAAAGATAATAACCCTAAAAAAAATTATTGTCAATATTTCTTTAACAGATTATCAGTTCTATATTGTTACTATCTCGTAACCCTTTTCGATGTACTCATGCATTGAGGGATGCCCGAGCAGGCTGTTGTCGAGTTTAAGCCCAATTTCTCTGGCCAGATCAAGGGTTCCCATTTTATTGGCGCAGGCCTGGCAGACGGAAATTACATCATCTGAATTCTTTAATTTTGTATAGACTGCCCGAAACGGATTTTCATCAGATTCAAGAGCAGGTATGAGTTTTGTAGATGTACCCTCAAGAACGACCCTTACATCCCATCCTTTTGAAATCATTTCATCAGCATTAATGAGTGCGTGAGCGAAACACATAAGCTCGCCTGTGAATCCGAAAATTGCAATTTTTTTCATAATATCTCCAATTTAAATATGGGGCTTCTAAAAACTGCAGTTTTCAGAAGTCGTCCTTAGATTTACTGGATGTTTACTTATGCCTGTTAAGGAAATAAGTAAACTCCAAAGCAGCTCTAATAAGCCCAATTTAGGGTTATTAGAGCTGCCCATATTTTATTTCAGTGTATCATAAAATTGTTGAGCTATATATAATGGCTTGATGAATCTCAAAAAGATTTTAAAAGACCAGTTCGGATACAAGAAATTCCGTGATAACCAGGAAGATATCATAAAATCGATTCTCGATGGGCAGGATGTTTTTGCCGCGATGCCTACCGGAGGCGGAAAATCAATCTGTTACCAGCTTCCTTCAATAGTATTTGACGGATTAACGATAGTTGTGAGCCCGCTTGTGGCGCTTATGAAGGATCAGGTTGATGAGGCTGTTGAAAACGGTCTGAATGCAGCTTTCATCAATTCATCGCTTACTGCCGATGAAGCCTCTACTATATATTCAGAACTGTATCGGGGGAATATCAAGCTGCTGTACCTTTCGCCCGAACGGCTGTCGCTTGACGGATATTATGAAAAGCTGCAGGGATTGCCTGTAAAGTTTTTTGCGGTTGATGAGGCTCACTGCCTTTCGGAATGGGGGCATGATTTCAGACCCGATTATCTTAATCTTTCAAAGATAAAAAAATATTTTCCAGGGACTCCGGTGGCCGCCTTTACCGCCACTGCCACAAAACAGGTACAGACCGATATTATCAAACTGCTGAAGCTTAAAAAACCGCTGATTGTGCGGGCTTCCTTCAACCGGCCCGAACTTTTTTACAGGGTAGAGCAGAAGAATAAATCTCTCGAGCAGATAACAGCTTTCATAAAGGATCATGAAGGGCAAGCCGGCATTGTATACCGCACCTCACGCAAGGATGTTGAAAAAACTGCTGAATATCTCGTATCAAAAGGAATAAGGGCGCGGGCCTATCATGCAGGGCTGCCGCAGGCCGAGAGACGGAAAACGCAGGAGAAGTTTAACAAGGATGAGATCGATGTCATTTGTGCGACTATTGCCTTCGGCATGGGAATAAACAAGCTTAACATCCGTTTCGTGATCCATGGCGATCTGCCGCGCAGCATGGAGGGCTACTATCAGGAGACCGGTCGCGCAGGACGTGACGGTATGGAGTCGCACTGTCTGCTGCTCTACAGCGGCGGCGACATGATGAAAATTCAGTATCACATCGATAATATGCAGAATCCCGCAGAGAAAGAGAAGGCTGTTGCCAACCTGCGCAGGATGTCGTCCTTTGCATCGGTTAACGTGTGCAGACGAAAACAGATTCTTGAATATTTTGATGAGGATGCTGATGAGAGATGCGGATTCTGTGATATCTGCACCGACAAGATTGAGAAGGTGAACGCGAGTGTTGATGCGCAGAAGCTGATGTCGGCTGTTTTGCGCACCGGCGAGCGCTTCGGGGTTGTTCATGTCATAGATGTCGTTACAGGTGCTGATACCGAGAAGATACGCAAGTTCGGGCATAACAAGCTTAAGACCTACGGCGCCGGCACCGACAAACCCAAAAAGTGGTGGCGGGGGGTTATTGACGACCTCATACGCCAGGATGCAGTCTTTCAGGATGCCGAAAGCTACAACGCCATCAAGCTTAAGCCGAAGGGCCGCGAAATCCTCTTCGGGCGGGAAGCTTTCTTCATTATAAAGAAGGAAGCCGCCAATGTTAAAAACACAGCTAAGCTCCTCGACAGCCTTGATGCCAGAAATTACGACGAGAAGCTATATGACATGCTCAAGGAGTTCCGCAACAGCCTCGCGGCAGCAAAAAATGTACCATCCTATGTTGTCTTTTCGGACAAGAGCCTGAAGGATATGTGTATCGTAAAACCTCTGGATAACAGCAGCTTTCTGAGGGTGCACGGGGTCGGTGAGAAAAAGATGTCCGATTACGGTCCGCTGTTTATTCCGAAGATTAGGGAGTATCTGGGATACTAGTTTATACTATGTATCTGATTAAACCAATTACAAAGACCACGGCAAAACCGAGGATGAAAAACAGAATCATAGCAAGCAGTGTTTTAGAATAACCTGTAGGTGTGATTTGACCTTCTTCATCCATCTTCCGTATTGCAGGATACAATCGCCAGAAAAATGAAGCGATTGAAATTATCAATGCCGCAACTGCTGCAATCTGGGTCTGTATGTTTCCCCAGATAATTATTACGATACCGATTAATATGAAGATGAGTTTTGCCCCTGCAACCCAGGCTGCCATATAATGGACAAAGGCTTTCATGTTTTCATCTTCCTGTGCAGTATCCCAGGCCTTGAAAACGCCCAGTGCATTACCCATTTTCATGCCGGGTGAAAAATAAAGCATTGTGATGTTAAGAGTTTCAATAATTGAAAAGACTAAAATACCAATCTGTAAAATATTCATAATGTCTTACTCTATCATATTATGGATAAATATCTATACAGTAGGGGTAAAATTGTTTATTTTAAAAAGGGAGAAAAATTGATCACCATACTCTATTTCAGTCCTACTGGAAATGTAAAATATTTAGCAGAAAAACTGTCGTATAATCTCGGCTCTGAGAATACAAGCCTCCTGCCTCTGGAATTTACCAATCCTGAACATCTTGAACCGGGTGTGCAGTTGGTTATCATGTATTCAATCCATGCGTTTAATCCTCCGAGGACTGTAAGGCGTTTTGTTAATAAAATACCTGAAGGCTTATACAAAAATATAAGTTTGATCAGTGTTGGCTGTGCTGAATCATGGGTTAATAAAGCTGCTTCATCCGGGCTGAAGAAAAAACTTCAGGAAAAAGGCTATTCGATTTTAGTCGAGGAAATTATGGCCATGCCCCTTTCATTTATTATGTCTTTTCCTGAAGATTTAATAAAAAAGCAGATATTGACTGCTGATAATAAGATCGGTGAAATCGCGAATTCAGTCCTGAGCGAAGACGCCTCGGACAGCATTATCCCTCTAAAGTCGAAAATTCTGCATGGGCTTGGTAAAGCCGAAGGACCCGCAGCAAGAATGTTCGGTATTGAACTTCACGCGGGCAGGGACTGTACCTCCTGCGGAATATGCGTGAAAAACTGCCCTGAAAAGAATATACGGTTCAATAAAAAAAATAAACCAAAGTTCGGTCTCTCCTGCCTGATGTGCATGCGCTGTATTTATAACTGTCCGGAAAAAGCAATCAGTCCGCGTATATCGAAATTTATTCCAATCAAAGAAGGTTTTAACAACGACTATGAAATTCTATAAATATATTTTCGGGGGCTTACTGCTGATTTCAATCCTGTTCACAGGCTGCAGTACTCTGCATGAAGGCAATTCTTTTACAAAACGAGTTCTCTTTACAGGGGACAGTATTACTGAAGGTGAATTGGGCTGCAGCTACCTTCAGTTAATAGAAGAGCAATTCCCTGATTATGAGCTTGTGAATCTCGGGCAGGACGGTGATACGTTAAGCGGGATAATGAACAGAACTATTGAACATCTTCAGCAGGACAGTAGCTATGACCTGATAGTAATTGTGGCGGGGCATAATGATATTATCCTGCCGGATTTTGCCCGAAAAACCGATACGCACCGACTGATTGTCGACGGCATGGCAAAAAAGGGGAGTGTGCCTGCTGCTGATTTTGATGAATTTATATCGACCTACGAATCGTTAATTGATTCTGTTCAGCGCTTAGTCGATACACCAATTGTTGTAACAACAATGAGCTGCCTTAATGAAGATTTGTCTGCCTCGACCAACAAACAGCGGGCTGTTTATAACCGGGGTATAAGAACACTTGCCGCTGATAAAGATATTGGGCTGGCAGATGTTGCTGCACAATTTAACAGCAGGCTGAATGAACTTGACTGCAGGGATTATTTCATGGACGACCTCATGCACTCCGCTCTTTTCGGGCGGATGAACAGTAAAACTCCCGAGCGAACCGATAAACTGAGTCGCGAACGTAAGCTGCATCTGACTATTGATGGAATACATCTCAACTCAGAGGGGGCGAAGATCTACAGCAGCGTTTTATCCGCCGTTTTAGCTGAGCTGTAATAGAACAAGAGTGTATGCCTATGACGATGCGAACAGCATCGACTACCGGCTTGACGGATTCGAAAAGAGAGATTATCAGGTTGACGAAGAAAACCGCAAACACAACGGGCTGCAGGATTATGTGTTCAGGAACTCCTCGGTCATGAAAGCCTTGAGACGACTGTAAGTTACACAAAGGGTATTGTTGACGGTCTCCGGAAGGTCTACCGGATGTATCACCCGCGTGAGAATGAACTCTATCCGGAGAAGCAATAAAGATGGAAGGCATGACGAATTCTATGTTATATTTAGATCAGGAGAATAAGATGAGTGTACAGTATGTCATAGACGAACAAGGTCATAAAACCGGCGTCTTTTTGAGTTTTGAAGAATTCGACCACCTCATCGAGCTATTAGAAGAAGCTCAGGATATAAAAGATTTCAGGGCAGCAAAAGAGGATGATGATGAATGGGTATCTTTGATAGAGGCGAAAAAACAGCTTGGTTTATAAAGTTCAAATTAAAAAGAAAGTAATCAAGTACCTTAGTACGCTTCGAAAAAAGGATGCAGAGCGGATATTTTCTGCAATTGAAGCCCTTGCCTAAGATCCGAGACCATCAGGCAATAAAAAACTTTCCGGAGAAGAAAACGCTTACAGAATAAGAATTGGTTCCAACCGTGTGATTTATGAGATTGAAGACGACGTCTTAATGGTGTATGTAGTGAAGGCTGGAGCTCGTGGAGATGTCTACAAAAAGTAAATGAATATTTCTCTTTCCTCTGGAACGACGGAGAAGAGAAAAACCCGGGTAAAAGGAAGAATGAGTTTCAGATACAGAGAGATGAATACGCCCTGCCTTTTAAACAGCAGTTGGAAGTAAGCTGGGAAGACAAGGAAGCGTTAAACACTCTTTTTGAAACAATACATCCTGCTGCGGGTATATCTCTTGATCTGTATGCATTCTGCTGGAAGGAAGAGTATGCCTATGATGATGCGAACGACATCGACTACCGCCTTGACGATGCAAACCGCCTGATAGCTAGGGGCAACATAAATTATGTTTATGATTCAAACGGCAATATGACGGATGAAACCTTTGGGGTGAGGGTAACAAGTTACGGATACAACCATAACAACAGGCTTGCGGGCACAGTAACTGTCAATCCATGGATCCTTGAGTCGAAACCTGAAACCCGCACAAGTTCTTATTCTTATGACGGCCTCGGAAGAAGGGTGTCGGACTCTGAATCAATAACCAAACATGAAGGAAACGGCATTCTCGGCAAGCGGAGGAAATCTGTATATTGCAGGCGACTCAATGCTTGCCGTACTCGATGAAAATTACAACCTTGTGAACACAACCGAGTTCAGCGGCGGAGTAAGGGCAACCGGTATAAACAGCAGACATTTTATAGTGCTCTGCGATGAAAGCCTCAAAGCCTTTGACAAACAAAGCCTGGAACTTGTATTCACAACAGAAATAGCCGCAGCACGTATGGCATTGACCAATGAAAAGATCTTCCTCACAGGCGATACCGGTACAACAGCAATAAACGCCTACACCGGTACGACAATCTGGAACGAAACCATCCCCGCCGATGATCTGATATCATCAGGCGAATGGATTTTCAGACTGGACAAAAACGGAGGCCTTGCATGCTTTAACGGCCCGTATAATGTTGAAACCCCGGTAACCGAGCTGAGCATAGAACCAACGGCACCCGAAGGACAAAACGACTATTACATAACAACACCGGTAATTACGCTTGAAAGCACCGACACAGAAAGCTACGCAGCAGAAACAATGTACAGCATAAATGAAGCAGGCTATGTGAACTACACCGCACCCTTTGAATTACCCGAAGGCTTTATTTCACTTAGCTGGTACTCAACAGACAACCACGGCTATCAGGAAGAGCTGCAGTTTGATTCATACAAAATAGACACAGCAGCGCCTGTTACAAGCCTGAGCACTGAGGGAACAGAACACCTGACCGGCTACTTCAACAGCGACTCTGTGGTAATAACCCTTGACGCAGTTGATGCCGGAAGCGGCCTGGACGCAATTTATTACAACCTCGACGGCAGTGAAGACGAGTATGCAAGCCCGATAATACTAAGCAGCAGCGGTGAATACACCCTGACCTACTGGGCTGAAGATCTCGCCGGGAACAAAGAAGAGATAAACACTTACAACATAGTGATTGACCGCAAGAAACCCAAGGCCAAACTCACAAGAGACATAAGCCCTGGAATTGGAATAATCACAATAACCGGCAGCGACAAACTCTCGGGTATAGACAAGATATGGTACTCGTTCAACGGCGGAAGCTGGCTGGAATACACCGGGCCGCTTGCCTTACCCGAAGGACGCCACCAGCTTGACTACTACGCGGTGGACAAGGCAGGCAACCAATCGAAGTTGTACTACAGAAACATTCGAATACCGCCGGGCGACGACACAGGACTGATAAACATTAACCTTAACGGCACCGAGCCTCTAAACGCGCCAGACACCGACCTTATGCTAAACCTCAGCTGCGACAGCACCATGGAGAACATCAGGTGGTATGCAGAAATAGAAAACGAAGATGGAGTAGAAATAGGCACAGGCAACGACCTGTCCTGGACCGTTCCATACACCGAAGACACGATGATACTGCGAATAACAGCAGGAGCAGACCTTATAGACCCGGCAATGACAGTTTACACATCAGAGGTGATGCTTGTTGAGAACCAGAGAGCAGTAGAGTGGAACAGCCTTGAGCGTGACGACTACTACGCAGGCAGAACCCTGCCGTTCGACCCGGTAATCTTTGACGCAAGAGGAATGGAAGTAGATGCCGCCGATATCACCTGGAGTTACACCATTAATGAAGATGCACCACAAAGTATGAGCATCACCGACGGCGAGTGGAGCATACCTAATGAAGCAGGCCGCATAGCGATAACTGCAAGCTACCCCGAA
>DMKD01000314.1 GCA_003454605.1 Spirochaeta sp.
ATACCGATGAACATCCCCGGCTTGGTGCCACCCTGGAGAGTATGGCCAAACTTCGTCCTGCCTTTAAAAAGGAGGGCGGAACGGTTACAGCAGGTAATGCTTCCGGCATCAATGACGGAGCAGCCATTTTGCTGCTTGCCGGTGCGGAGGCCGTTAAAAAGTATAAACTCGATGTAATGGGTGTGATAACCGGCTGGGGCCAGGGCGCAGTGGATCCTGCCTATATGGGTCTTGGGCCTGTACCGGCAATACGGAATATGTTCAAACGGTTCGGTGGTTCGCTCAAAGATGCGGGACTCATTGAGTTGAATGAGGCTTTTGCCTCTCAGTCTCTAGGGGTCATCGGTGATCTTTGCGAAGAGTATGGCATGACTAAAGACGAAATTCTTGATAGAACCAATGTAAACGGAGGGGCAATTGCCCTTGGGCACCCAATCGGAGCATCCGGTGCCAGAATAATGGTGACCCTATTGTATGAAATGAAAAAGCGGAACGTTCAGACAGGTGTTGCCTCTCTCTGTATCGGAGGAGGAATGGGCACAGCCGTAAGGGTTGAACTTGCGTAAATTGTCTGTAATAATTCTGTAATCGTGGGGGCGTAGACGTGGAAACGAAGAAGATAACGATTGATGATGCTGAGATTGTTTACAGTCAGATGGGACAGGGACCTGTTATTCTCTATGTTCACGGGAATCTGGGAAGTCGTATATGGTTTGAGCGGAATATGGATATTCCGGGCTTTACAACCATCGCTCCAGATATGCCGAATTTCGGTGATTCTGATACCATTGAAGACCAATCCATGGAGGAATACGGCCGCCGGCTGGCATTGTTTACAACAGAGGTTGCTCCCGAGGGGCTTGCCCTCCTCGTAGGCCACTCTCTGGGTGGGGCCGTAGCAATGGAAGCAGCCTTTAGAATACCTGAAAAAATCGGGGCAATGCTTCTTGTGGATTCCTGTCCAATCGACGGATTGAAGACCCCCGAGACCTACCATCCTGTTATAGCACAATATAAAACGGATCGTAAACTTCTGACTACAGCCCTCGGCGGAGTTGTTCCTGCTTTAAAGAACGAGGACATTTTGGGACATCTTGTAGAGCAGGCGATGAAAATGAAGGAAGAAGCCTTTATTGGTCATGCCGTGGAACTTGGCAAAGTGAACTACGAAGTCCCTGCAGCCGGTTTCACAGCTCCGGTTTTAGTTATTCGGGGTGAGCTGGACGTGCTCATCTCCGAAGTGGCGGCAGAAGCTCTCGCGGCAGCTTTTCCGAATGGAAATTATGAAGAAATCGCTGATGCGGGTCATTCGCTGATGGTTGAAAATCCGACCAAATTCAATAAAATTATCAGTGGGTTTCTAAGATAAAATGGCAAAAGACACCAGGGATAAATTGATAAATTCCTCACGAATCCTCTTTGCGCAAAACTGGTATGAAACTGTATCTGTAGCGGAAATCTGCCGTCATGCCGGTCTTTCGAACGGTGTTTTCTACCGGTATTTTAAAAGTAAAGAGGAGCTTTTTCGGGCTTTGATTGATGATTTTCTTGTATGCTTCAGGCAAAAACTGGAAACGATAGACGGAAATAGCCTTGATGTACGACTTCACAGCTTTTTTATAAAGGTGTACCGGATATGTTTCGATATGGCTCCGGATGTTACCATATTCCGTGAAGGCCAGTACCGCTTCCCCGAATATGAAGCAAATCTTCGTACACTCTATGTAGAGGCTCTGGAAAAGGTTTACAAACGCACAGTGGATGAGGCGGAATACCTTTATATTACAGCCGGACTACGTTTTCTTAATACTCGTGCTCTCTATGATGAAGTTAAATTTGAGATAAAAATTGTTGAAAGATTTATTCTGAAAGGCGTGTTCAATAATGAATCAGCAGAAGAACTGAAGTTTTTGGAACCGGGGCCTTTTGATTCCAATTTAAACGATAATGCCGCCAACAGGCTTATCCATGCCGGTATCAGACTGTTTGGTGAACGCGGCTTCACAAGCGTAAATGTATTCGAAATAGCTCGGGAAGCAGATCTTTCAGTAGGAGCTTTTTATCTTTATTTTCCGAGTAAAGAAAATTTCCTGGCTAAGATTGTATCCTACATCGGTCATTCCGTCAGGTATTATTTAAGAAACAAACAAGTTCTTTCTCATAACCGTCTGAATCAGGAATTAGAGGGGATGTGGAATTTTGTGAACTATTTCAAGGAGTTCCCCGAATTCTATGAAATCATCCGTGAAGCGGAGTTTGTTTCACGGGAGTGGGTAAAAGATTATTATGATCGTTTCGCCCGGGGATATGAAAAGAATATGGATGACTATCCTGAACAGGAACAACGTACTATGGCGAATTTTTTAATCGGTTTGAATCACTATCTCGGTATTGAAATGGTGCTATGCGAACGGAGAGATGATCTTGCGGAGATAATATTAAGGATGGGCGAATTTCTATCTGAAGGGATTCAAGTTTAGGAAGGTTTTTATGAAAATTATTGGAACTGGATTATATGCTCCGGGGATTCCTCTGGAACATGAAGAAATAATGGAGCTGACCGGTGTCAGTTTCGACGGTGAGAAAATCAGCCAGAAAATTGGAATTGAGCGTCGCCATATTGCGCATTTGCGGAATATCGATGAAACCACAGCGGATTTTGTTGAGAAGGCGGGACGGAATGCCCTGGCAGATG
Source organism: Spirochaeta sp. (assembly GCA_003454605.1). Lineage (GTDB taxonomy): Bacteria > Spirochaetota > Spirochaetia > UBA9216 > UBA9216 > Thalassospirochaeta. The sequence continues at coordinate 2,696 of DMKD01000314.1, forward strand.
CCTGTATTAAAGCCGAACAAATAGATCTTTTTATTGTTGCTACAGACACACCGGAGTTTATTTCTCCTCCAACCGCAACCCTGCTGCAAGGGCGGCTTCAGGGCGGGGAAACCGTATCCGGCAGTTTTGATATAAACGGTGCCTGTTCCGGTTTTGTTTCGGCCTTCCAGACTGCCGCCCGTCTGGCGGACGGGGCCGGTAAACCCTTCCGTATCATGATCGTAGGCGTTTACAATATGCCCGCATATTTTAGACCTGATGATTCCTTCGGATACTCCATATTTGCCGACGGTGCCGGGGCATTCATTATTGAAGGAGGTACTGACGAGGGTAAAGATAATTACAAAGGCGGCGTCTTTCGTTCCGACGGAACTCAGTGGAATTATGTCGGCGTTTATACAGGCGGTACCCGAAATCCCATGACCCATGAGCGGCTGGATAAGGGAGAGTATGGACTTCAGCTTATACAGAACCTCCCGGGTGGGCGGAATGTAGAGCTGTGGCCCAAGGTCCTTGAAGATATTATGAGAGAAACCGGTGGAGAATATGATGATGTGGATCATTTTCTCTTTACTCAGATTAACAAGTCGGTGATACACAAGGTTATGGATGTTATCGAACAGCCGGCAGAAAAAGCGCCTTGCTATATGAAAAATTATGGTTATACCGGCTCTGCTTGTCTTCCTATCGCCTTCCATGAAGCGGTTAAAGCCGGGCAGATAAAACGGGGGGATGATATTGTATTAGTCGCTTCCGGAGCCGGGCTGGTTGTTAGCGCCGCAAGGTTTAGATATTGACATCGTAGTTATGTAAATTATGTAAAACATTCGCCCTGATACTTGACTATTCAAGCTATTAGGGCGATTTTTTATAGGAACAATTTTACCAGAGGAGACATAAATTGAGTCAGTACGACAATACCCTAAATCAGGCTGCTGTTCGTGATCGCAGCATAATAAAGAACGTGTATATGTGGATGACTGCAGGTCTGGCCCTCACCGGCGTGGTAGCCTGGTGGTTCTCCGGCAACCTCCGCCTGATGCAGGCATTTATCAGCAACCCAATAATGTT
>DMKD01000089.1:0-689 GCA_003454605.1 Spirochaeta sp.
GTCAGTACCGCAGGATTTGCTTGAAGCTTCAATAATTGACGGAGCAGGCTGGTTTACCAGACTGAAAAGTGTAATTTTCCCTTTTATGGTTCCGGTCATAAGCATGAATCTCGTTCTTACCGTTCGTAATGGTGTTATGGTATTCGATGTTATTAAAGTAATGACAGGCGGGGGGCCAGGATACACTACGTCATCGGTCGGAATCACTATCTACAATATGGGGTTTTATGAGATGAAATTCGGTTTTTCAACTGCTATATCATTGTTTCTGTTTCTGATAATAGCCGTAATTTCATTTGCACAGATTTCCCTGCTAAGAAAGAAGGGGACTGGACAGCTATGATAATGTCAAACAAGCTTACACAGAACATAGGTAAAATATTTATCTATATCATACTGTTTATAGGATTGATACTGATACTTTTTCCTCTCTACATAACTATTGTCACGGCGCTGAAGACCCCTGCTGAGTCAGCACAAAGTTTTTTCTCACTTCCCGGAGGACTGTATCTGGAAAATTTCAAGAAGGTCATAGAAAAAGCTCATTTTTTCTCATATGTAAAGAATTCGGTAATAATAACAGTTCTGTCTTTGCTCGGTGAGATTATTATTGTTCCGGCTTTTGCCTATGCTATTTCCCGAAATAAAGATAAATGGTATTTCAAGATTATATACATCATGACTATAGT
>DMKD01000089.1:782-16155 GCA_003454605.1 Spirochaeta sp.
TAGGGGTTGTTCTTCTGTATCTGACCTATACGTTGAAAAAAGGAGTATTTCTTGTTGTTGGATATCTTGATGGAATTCCTCTTGAGCTTGAGGAGTCGGCTTTCATGGATGGCTGTACCAGGTTTCAAATTTACCGTAAAATCGTTTTTCCCCTTTTAACTCCGATAATAGCGACTATTCTGATAGTTGACGGGTTATGGATCTGGAATGACTTCCTGCTTCCTCTGCTGCTTCTGAATCAGGAACCGGCACGTTGGACATTACCGCTGTTTCAGGCTCAATTTAAGAATGAATATGCTTTTGATTTCAACCTTGCCTTTGCGAGCTTTCTGCTTTCAATGGCACCGATGATTTTATTTTATGTATTTATGCAGAAGAAGATCATGGCAGGAGTCACGCAGGGGGCAATTAAAGGCTAATTTGCATAGGATGAATTCGAAATCGAAAAAAGGGCGGGGCCCTTGATTAAGCCCCATTATTATCAGCCCCGCCTTTTCGGCCTGAACTTACGTGTATTGTCTGAACCCTTCTTGCCTGGTGCAGAATTGGTAGATGGCCGCTTATTTGTCTTTCCCTTCTTTTCCCTTCTGCCGCCCTCTCCGCGGCTGCCGGATCTTCCTTCCACTTGTTCAAATACAGGTTTGAAGCCTTTTGCCCTGGCTTCAGGAATTGAATACTTTAGAATCTTTTCTATCTTCTGAAGCTGAGCCCTGTCTTCCGGTGCGATAAGGGTGATGGCTGTTCCTGACTTTCCGGCACGCCCTGTACGGCCTATTCGGTGTACGTAGTCTTCAGGGACCTGGGGCAGTTCAAAGTTTACGACATGGGTGAGATCCTGAAGATCGATTCCGCGGGCGGCAACATCTGTAGCCACAAGAACCTGCAGATCACCCTTTTTGAATGAATTCATCGCCCTTGTCCGTGCTGACTGCGTCTTGTCAGAATGGATGGCAGTGGCAGGAATACCGCTCTTGTCCAGCTGCCGGGCCAGCCTGTTTGCTCCATGCCTTGTTCGTGCGAAAACAAGGGCCTGATACCATGCTTCTTCCTTTATCAGGTGAGCAAGTAGATGTCTCTTCTGCCCCTTCTCAATGCGGTAAATAATCTGGTTAACCTTTTCTGCAGCAGTATTTCTTTTAGTAACCTCGATGAAAACCGGGTTTCTCAGGACATCAGCTGAAAGCTGCTTGATGTCCTTGCCGTATGTTGCTGAAAACAACAGATTCTGACGGTGGGCCGGAAGTACTTTGAGAATCTTCTTTATATCTCTGATAAACCCCATATCAAGCATTCTGTCGGCTTCATCGAGCACAAGAATCTCTATTTCTCTCAGATTGATTGTGCCCTGATTTATGTGATCAAGCAAACGGCCGGGAGTCGCAACTACAATATCGGTCCCTGCTTTCAGATTTGTGATCTGAGGATTTATCTTTACGCCGCCGTAGATCTTGATCGTAGTCAGATCAAGGAACTTGCCGTAGTTTATAAAGCTTTCTCCAACCTGTTCGGCAAGCTCCCGGGTAGGGGTAAGAACAAGCGCCCGGGGGGCATTGCCTGCATGTTTTTTTTCATAGAGATTGTTGAGTATCGGTAATGCGAAGGCAGCTGTCTTGCCGGTCCCTGTCTGTGCGCCGCCGAGAACGTCTTTTCCGTTGAGAATTGCAGGAATAGATTTTTCCTGTATAGGAGTGGATTTCTTATAGCCTTTTTTCTCTACGGCTTTAAGAATTTCGGGATTTAATCCCAGGAGTTCAAATTTCATATTTTCCTTGAAAAGCCTGCATCGTGGTCCAGTCCAGGCGTAATCTGTTTGGTATTTTTATGGTTAAGACCGGAAATTAACTGTATGAGAGCAGAAGGTAACATTAGTAGAGAAAAAAGTATATAGCCCGGGAGACCCCCGACAGCTATTTTAAACTATTTCAAGAACTTCTCTGATATCTGATATTTCATAATCTGAGCTGAGTCCCTGTTTTCGACCGAATCCATAGGTACAGAAAATACTTCTCATTTCTGCGTTTACAGCAACCTGCATATCGGTATGATGGTCTCCGATCATCCAGACGTTATTATCTTCTTTTTTAAACCCCTTTTCTTCAGCCCGGCGAATAACCTCAGATACTCCCTCAGGGGCAGGTTTAGTGCTAGCAACATCACCTCCGCCCATGGTTGTTACAAGGTAGCGGCTTAAACCGAAGTATTCGGTTATTTCACGACACATATCTCCGGGCTTATTTGACAGTACAGCAAGGTGATAACCCCTTTCAGCCAGATCGGTAATTGTTTCTTCAACACCTTCATAGAGATATGTTTTAACTGTAAGGTTCTTGTTGTAATACTCAGTGAATCTATCACAGGCTTCATCATGATCAGCCTCGGGGCTGTCGTGCATTGATTTCTGCATCAGAAGGTCTCTGCCCCCTCCGACGTACTGTACTATTTCACCAAGGCTGAGTTCCGGGAGTTCGAAGGATTTTCTCACAAGATTAACTGCGAGTGCAAGATCTTCACGTGTATCGGCTAAAGTGCCGTCGAGGTCAAAAATTATTAATGTATTCATAGATCTACTATAGCTTATAGATATTTAATTTTCAACAATCCTTATTGTTGATTTTTTTAGCCAGATTCATATAATTAAGCTATAGGAAGCAATGGGTAATAAAAATATGAAAACTATACTGCTTGTTGAAGATGAAGCAGTAGATGCCATGAATACTAGTTTATCTCTCGAGAATTACGGATATGATGTTATTACAGCAGTAGACGCCGGGGAAGCCTTTGTGTCAGTAAGGGAAAGGCAGATCGATCTTATTCTGATGGATATTGATCTGGGGACCGGAAAGATTGACGGTGTTGAAACGGCATCAGAAATACTTAAAGAATGCGATATTCCTGTGATATTTCTCTCCAGTCATACTGAACCTGAAATTGTTGAAAAAACTGAAAAAATCATCTCGTACGGATTCCTTGTAAAGGGTACGAGCATCACAGTAATCGATACATCAATAAAGACGGCGTTGAAGCTGTTTAAATTTAAAACTGAACGCAGACAAACGGAATCAGATCTGGAAAAAACGCGTATGATGCTGGATGATGTACTTAACACCATTCCTGTTCGAGTGTTCTGGAAAGACCTTGACAGCATTTACATGGGATGCAATCAGCTGTTTGCGAGGGATTCCGGAAGAGATAGTTCTGATGAAATTATTGGACTCACAGATCTTGATATCAGAACATCCGGGCAGGCAGAATTAAACAGGATCGATGACAGAAAAATCATCGAAAGCGGTAAACCGAGAATAAACTATGAGGAGCTTTTTTTAACAAAAGACGGTGATAAAAAATGGATAGTGACTTCTAAAATTCCACTGCGCAACAATGAAGGAGCTACCTACGGTATTTTAGGAACATATGAAAACATTACCGGGCGAAAGCAGATGGAAGAAGAGATCATTCTGCAGAAGAACAGGCTTACCAACATACTATACGGAAGCAATGTCGGTACCTGGGAGTGGAATATTCAAAGTGGAGAAAACCTGGTTAATGAACACTGGGCATCAATTCTTGGTTATTCTCTTGAAGAGCTTTCTTTAGAAAATAGGGATTTCTGGAAAGAATTCGTTCATCCGGATGATTTGAAGAGGGTTAATGATTTACTGGACAGGCATTTTAGTAATGAAACGGATTTTTTTGAATGTGAGTTCCGTATGCTCCATAAAAAAGGGTATTGGGTCTGGATTCTTTCCAGAGGAAAAGTAGCAGTATGGACTGAAGATAATAAACCGCTTCTTATATCAGGCACTCATCTGGATATTAATGAGCGAAGGCTGGCTCAGGATGAGATCTTACGTCAATTATCAGAAAAGGAAATTATTCTCAAAGAGTCTCATCATCGGATGAAAAACAATTTTTCAACGATCGGCAGTCTGCTTTCACTGCAGGCAGAATCGGTGTCAAATCAGGAAGCTGAAGCCGCTCTTCAGGATGCAATAGGAAGAGTACACAGCATGCAGGTACTGTATGAAAAGCTCCTGCTTGCTGATGATTTCAGGACTACTTCAATTAAACATTATCTGGATGACCTGGTAGAGGATATTATCAATGTATTTCCTGACAGAACCAATATCAGGATTGATAAACAAATCCATGACTGCAAAATTGAACCTAATCAACTGTTTTCACTGGGGATCATTGTTAATGAATTGTTAACCAATGTGATGAAATATGCATTTGCAGGAAAGGATTCAGGCGTTATAAAGGTGTCTTTAAGAGAAAATGAAGGATGTATAATTCTTATAATACATGATAACGGGAATGGTCTGCCTGAAGGATTTGAACAAGAAAAGCAAGACGGATTTGGTTTGATGCTGATAAACATACTATGCCATCAGCTTAATGGAACATTCTCAATAGAAAATTCAATGGGTACAAAGAGCACTCTGTCATTTTGCACTTATCGTAAGGGTTAAAATATCCTCATAATCACCAGCGGGCAAAGCAGAGCTGCCTATGTAGCTGATTCGCAGCGGTTTGGAAACCCATTCAGGGGCTGTGGTTAGTGCTGAGTCGGTAAGCTGTGCGGTACCGGCTGCCCATGGAGCAGCGGCAGCACCGTCATAGGTCAGTGAATAGCTGAGCTGACCCACAGAATCTGAATGCAGGAAGTAGGGTTCGGTCGCTCCGCCTCCGTCATTCGAGAGATTCCTGCTTGTCACTGAAACGTTATATCCGGTTGAAGAATTGCTGCGCTCATTCACTGTTGCGATGAGTTTATCAGTCTGTGAGATTGTCAGATCCATAAACCTAATGCCCGGTTCACGAATACTGTAAATATCGAGGAGTTCTGCCATCCTGCCGTAGACCGTCACATTGACACTGTCGACCGGGATAAAGGGGCCGCCGCTGGAATAATCCTCATCATAGAGGTAGAGGGTTATTGTATCAGAATAGGTTCCCGCCGGAATAAACTGTCCTGAGTCTATATAGAAATACAGGCTGTAAGTCTGCTGCTCCATCGTTCCCGCAATACTTCCGAAATCAGCTGTTGTGATGACATTCCCGGCAGCGAGCGCTTCAGGGGGAGCCTTCATCACATCGGTTGACGGCGGAGCGGTTTTATACAGCTGATAATCCATAGTATTTGAAGTAAAGACTACCTCACGCGGTTCGTATCCTGTTGAACTTCCTTCATCAGCGGCAATAAACCAGTTCGGTATGGCTGCCCCCTCATGTTCTACTGTTATAGATATTATCTCGGTTGAGCTCTGTTCGAACGATGAGTTAAGGTACACTCCCCCGGGAGGGGCACTGAATTGAAAGATATCCAGAGAGAAGGCCGGAGGCAGAATAATGAATGAGAAGAGAAAAAATCCGACTATGTATTTCATCTGATTGACTGTCATTCGTCCTCCGGGATGGTTATTTCGCCGACGTGAAAGAACCCGCTGTCTATTTCTGTCAGATCTAGGGATACAGTCTGCTCGAATCCATTCAATTTTAGAGTATAAACATCGGGCGATAAGCTGTAGGCTTCAAAATAACCGCTGTCGTCTGTGAAAAAGTCTATACTTTCTCCGCTGCTTTTTCCAGTCAACCGGCCTAGTACCGTATTAATCGGTTCCCCCTCGCTGTCATTTATTTTTCCACCGATAAAAATCAAAATCTCAGCCTGCGGCGTAATAACAAATGCTGATTTATATGAGGGCAACACAAGATATCTCATGCCCGCGTCATCCATACCGGGCGGCAGCTCTTCCGGTTCTACATAGACCTTCTGTGTTGTGAATGAACGTATAGAGGGCATCAAACCGGCTTTACCGCGGAGCTCCAGGTCGCTTCCTCCTGACGATGGGTTAACTCTGATGGTTTTATCAGCAAATTCTTCTCCGGGGACAACTATAATGAAAGAATCGGTGACCGGTTTTGTCAGCATGAAGTAANNAAGACCGCTGCTTACCCGGAGATAGGTTGAATTATGGCTTTCGGAAGTCTCAATGATGGTGTCGAAATCATGACCGCCGGCAATGCTGAACAGAGAATGCCTGTATCCGCCGTCAACCCCTAGTGATATCTTTTCATCAAGCTGCATAGGCAGTTCGGTGGAAGCATTTATCGAAAACTTATCGTCGTCAGAGGGGTAGCGGTTCCAGAATGCAGATAATCTCTGATTCTCAAGGTTTTCCAGGATATAAATATTCTGGTTAAGTTCGGGGAAGGATGAGGAGTAGCTTATCGACGCCGAGAATGAGAATTCATTATCGTAATTTATACCTATGTTTGCAGATAAAGCGCTGCCGCCTCTTATACTCTTCTTCAGAATAACGCGGGCATCGATGATTTGCCGGTTTTCATCAAAACGCCAGCCCCAGGATGCTTCGGGAGTAAATGTAAAGCTGTCTCCGAAATAGAAATTATAGTAGCTGTTGAACGACAGCAGTGACAGGGGGGTATCAGGCGAACCCATTGAATTAAAACTGTAGGCTATATCAGCACCAAAATTTAAATAGCTGCCGATTCCGGGTTTCAACATCTGATAACCCAGCCGCGCATCCGCCTTCTGTCCTCCATTGAAATTGATTCCCCATATCGGTACAAGATTGAAATTCCCGAATGATGTTGAAAGCAGAAAGTCGGGGTGGATATTGAGCTCGAGAGAATCGATATTGAACGATTCGGTGATTCCAAAAGTGAGGGTATCAGTGATTCCGAGATACTGATAGCTTGATACTGACGGCAAAACAAGCTCACGGTCCGGCAAACCCGCAGCAATTCCGAGATCCATTTCACCTGCATTGAGAAGGCCTCCGTCAAATGGAATAATCATGTCCTCTTCATGCAGCCCCTCACTGTCTTCCCACTCAATTGATATACGATTGATGCCGCGCGTGAGTGGGAAATCCTGGAAGATATAGTTTCCGCTTTCATAGTTTTTTTCACGGACCTTTCGATCGTTCATAAATATTTCAACTTTTGAAGGCTCACGGATGAAAATTTCCTTTATATATGGAGAGCTTGTGCTGCTCCCATCGGCCATCAGGTCATAGTTCTTTCTGAAGGATGCTCCGAAGAGTTTTGAAACACCTGAAATATCGGTTACCGGCGTGGTTAAATCCCCAATCTCAAGACGATAGCCGAGAGTAGGAAAGTCTTTAACAAGCCGGGCGTAATCTAAAAACAGCAGTTCCCCGTTCGTCCTGATTCCTCCGCGGGCTTCAACTACCCAGTCGAAGATATTTAGTCCCAGTTCCGGAGTCGCCGAGAAATCATAGCTCAGGCTTTCATAGGTGAAGCGGTTCCAGAGTTCGAGATTCAGAAAGGCGTTGAAGTTCGATTTATCAACATATTCACCTACCGGGGTTTTGGGATTCACCCTAAGGGAGACTGTTGTTTCAAGTCTAAGATGTGCCGGTATCGTAATATGAATAGTAAGATCTTCAAATTTAAACAGGATTCTTACACCCAGGCCACCCATTTCAGTTAAGTCCAGCCAGCCGGTTTCAGGAAATATCATTTTAGCGGTCTCGATTGCTTCTTCAGACACAAGCTCTTCAAGATAGGCAATCAGCTCATGTGGACGAACCTGCACTGATTCATCAGGGAGTATAGTAACAGCAATTTCTCCTGCATAAGCCTTGTCAATGTAGAGGGGAACAGGAATAGTATCGGAATCCTGAGAGAAGGCGGGCGCAGTGAAACTCAGCAACATGACAGCTGCGGCGGTTACGAGCAGGTAGATCCTTTTAATAATTCGGCCATGACTCATTCACGTTATTTTGCAGGAGCCTGTTTGATGCTGCCGTATACGGGGCCTTCCCATATATCTTCAGGCATCGGTATTTTGAAGATCCTGACTGATCCTGCCAGTATGTTCTCGCCTGCAACTCCCTTGAGATTCTCGTCTTCTAATATTATCGGCGCGGAATCGTTTTCGTTCCGTTTTAATTTAAGTTCAATCTTATCAAGAATTGTATGCCTTGTACCGCTGTTTTCAATTTCGAAAACCAGGTATTCGTGCTTGATCTCATTTTCAATAGTTTTTTCTATTTCCGTTTCAGTTATTTCACCATCCTGTTCCAATTCAACCGTTTCCATCACCGTTTCAGTGACAATTTCAGTTTCGATCTCACGATTCATTGATTTAATAGACAGTTTCGATTTTGCTCCCGGCGGTACAATATAGATACTCCCCTCATAACGATAGACAAGGGTTATCTGACCGCCAAGAATAGGCTGTTTCTCGGCGAATGAGACGGGGATCTGTTCTGCAATAATTCTGAACGGAATTTCGGCCTCTGGTTCTGAATCTCCATTCCATTTCACACGAATGCTTCGGCTTTCGTTCGGCTCAAGGATAATCTGGCGCGGATAAATCATGAACAGGGGAGACTCATCACCCTGATTTTCGGTTCCGTCCGGTTCAACCGAGCGGGGTTTTACAGAGATTTTTACTGCAATTTTTTCGTCCCCGGTATTGGATGCTCGAAATACATGATTAGCCCCTTTTCCGGATGGAGTATAATCCTGAGTGATAGGCTCAAAACTAAAAGCCTGCGCAGTAAATGCACAGGCTAGTAGAAAAGGGATTAATACACTGATCCTCTTAAGCATTGACTATTTTGCCCTGAGTACAAGGGTAAGCTGGTCTGCGTAGTAACCTGCCGGGAAGCCTGTTGTTTGAGTATAGTTAATACCCAATTCGGCAATATCTCCGGATGCATCGCCTTCCTCGCCGAACTGTACACCGGTTGACAGAGGGCTGTCTGTGCCGTCCGGCAGGGCTCCTGTAGCACCGCTGTAGGTTAGTGTATAAACAACATTGTCTCCATCGGCATTGAGCAGATTGCTGTCGTTCTCAGAATAGATCCAGAGCTCCCAGCCTGCAGAATTATTTGTTGTGACAGTAATGTCTGCAATATTCAATGCTGTGATAGTGGCAGCTCCTGCAAGGGTGAGGTTGTCTGATATTGCGGTAGGGGCAACAGTTAGATCCAAAATTAACGGTACTACACCGCCAATATTGATGGTGTCACCGCTTGATGCGAATGCTGTTCCGGCTAGAAGTATTAGAACCAGTAAAATTATCGACTTTTTTAACAGATTTCTCTTGAAGTTCATATTATGCCTCCGTTATATAGTTGTTCCCAGTTTTATACTACGAATATTAGTGTTTTCGCATCTTGAATGCAAATTTTTTACTAAAAAAGTATCGATATCACAAGTAAAGCTCAAAATTCATCTAATTTACGTTGAAGAAAGTAATTATTTAAAGCCGATAGTAAAATATATGGATTTTAGTTTATCTCCGACACTGATCATAATGAATCTCGCCTATGTTCTTAATCTCATAGGGCTTGCTGTAAAAAATATTCTTATTCTGAGACTGCTTCTAATATCGGGACAGATTATTCTTATATATACCGGTTATGTCCGCGGCAACTGGATTGTGATGTTCTGGAATGCGATATTTCTTGTAATTAATCTCTACCGGGCAATACTGCTGCTTCTGGAGAAACGTCCGGTCAAGATCCCTGACGCTCTGAAAGACATATACGAAGACAGTTTTTTTCATATGACGGACAGGGAATTTTTACGTTTCTGGGGTACCGGTAAAGAATACAATTTTCTAGGCGGTACGATAATTGAGGGCGGTCAGGCTTCCGATTCAGTCTTTATGATAATTGAAGGACAGGCCTATGTACAGCATGAGCTGAAAACTGTTGCAATTCTGGGCCGCGGCGGGTTTATCGGTGAGATGAGCTATATATCAGGGCGTCTGCCGTCAGCTGATGTGAGAGCAGACGAGTCGCTTAATTTATGGTCCTGGAAGAGGGCGGAGCTTGATCGCCTCAAAGGTAAAGACTATACCCTTTGGGTGAAAATGCAGCAGGCTTTAGGTCATGATCTTGTCGTAAAAGTGAACAGGATGAGCAGCGCAACGCCTGAAAAGTCAGGCGGACTGCTGGAAAAAGCCGCCCGGGTTAAGGGCGGCTGAAATAATATACTAAATGAAACCGGTTGTTTATTTATAAACCGGACCCAGAGTTTCGCAGGCCCGGTAATCGGCCCCTTCTTTGTTCATTCCAAAAGCGTTCCATGTGCTGGGCCTGAAAATCTTATCGGCAGCAACATTATGCATGCAAACCGGAATCCTCAATATTGAAGCAAGAGTGATAAGATCCGCTCCAATGTGTCCGCAGCTGATTGCTCCGTGGTTTGCACCCCAGGCAGCCATCACTGAGTAGGTATCCTTGAATGGGCCGTCCCTGCCGTCGACAATCGGAGCAAACCAGGTTGTCGGCCAGGTAGGATCAGTACGTGCATCGAGGGTATTGTGCACATGCTCAGGAATTTCGGCAGTATAGCCTTCGGCTATCTGCAGTACAGGACCCAGGCCGTCAACAAGGTTGAGTCTGCTCATTGTACAGGGCATCCCGCCTTTGGTGAGAAAATCTGTCGACCAGCCGCCGCCTCTGAAGTATTCGGTTGAAGCCGGCCTGAACTCGGTTGCCTTCAGGCAGGATGCTGCTTCGGCTTCTGATATCTCCCAGAAAGGTTTCATCACAGGCTTCCCGTCGGAGCCTGTCATCTGCCCGGTTCCGTCGAGGCAGGTTGAGCCCGAGTTTATAAGGTGGATGAGTCCATCCTCTGCGAATCCTTCGGGTTTCCATCCTGTAACGCGTTCTATTGCTTCAGGACTCCAATAGGTGCGGACATCACTGAAAATCTGGGCTGTATTGGTCAGCAGGTGACCGAACATCATAGCAACACCGTTGAGAGCATCATTTTCGGTAGCACATAGGTAGGGTTCACGGATTCCATTCCAGTCAAAGGAGGTGTTAAGCATAGTCTCCATGAAATCGCCGTTGCATTTGAAGTCTGTCCATTGCCGCTGGCCCTGAAAGCCGGAAAGAAGGGCGTTTCTGCCAAGGGCTTCCTCGCCGAAACCTAGGTCGTCAAGCTTCGGATTACCGACCATCATGTCGCGGGCAATCATCGTCATCTTAACTGATGTTTCCCAGTCTTCATCTTTCTGCTTACGAGAACGCTGCAGTTCATCAGGATTATTATCTGCGCCTTCGAAACAGTTCTCTTTTGTCCATTTAACTGCTTTTTCAAATTCTTTAGGATCGAAGATCCCTTCTTCCATCCGGCGGATAAATTCGGACATATCCACACATTCGGTCCGCATCCCAAGGTATTTCTGGAAAAAATCCTGATCTACTATCGATCCGGCGATGCCCATTGATACATTGCCTAGCGACAGGTATGCTTTATCCTTCATATAGGCTGCCGCTAATCCGGCTTTAACAAAACGAAGCAGCTTTTCTCTAACATCATCATGAATAGAAGTATCGGTTGAATCCTGCACCTCGCGACCGTATATTCCAAATGCGGGCAGACCCTTCTGTGCATGAGCTGCAAGTACGGCCGCCAGATAAACTGCACCCGGGCGCTCTGTTCCGTTAAAACCCCAGACAGCCTTCGGCATCAGCGGATCCATATCCATTGTCTCTGAACCGTAGCACCAGCAGGGGGTAACAGTGAGCGAAACGCCAACATTTTCCTTTCTGAACTTATTTGAGCATTCCGCAGCTTCTGCGAAGCCTCCTATTGTTGAATCTGCTATAACACATTCAACCGGCATGCCGTTGGGATGTCGAAGATTTTCACTGATAAGCCGGGCTGCTGATTCAGCCATTTTCATTGTTTGATCTTCCAGAGATTCGCGGACACCCTTTCTTCGTCCGTCGATTGCGGGTCTTATGCCTACCTTGGGCATCTCACCGCTCAGCCTGTTTGAAAGTTCCATATTATAATTCCTCCATGTTTTACGCAATAAATGTAATCGATTACATTTATTATTGATCTGTTTCGCTGAAAGATCAAGAAAAAGATAACATCTAATGTTTAATCTAATGCTTAATTAAAGTTGTTTTCAATCTCACGAGTCGGGGAGGAGGGGGCGCTGACGCGAGAGCAGACTGCTCTTCAATGCGCTCAAGCAGCATTTCGGCGGCTTTGCGACCCATTTCCATCATCGGCTGAGATACTGTGATGCTTGAAAACCCGAGTATCGATGACAGGGACATATCATCAAATCCGGCAATATGGATGGAGGCGGTTTTTGCGCTGCTGTTTTCAATCAGGAATTTTGTGGCTCCAACTTGAAGGAAGTAGTTTGCAATAAAAACGTTTTCAGGCGGATTTGCTTCCGACATCAGTTCCTTCATCAGATTATAACCGGAGTCTATATGAACGTTTCCAAATTTGATTATATCTTTCTCTACTGGAATGCCGTAATCTGAAAGGGCTCTTTTAAAACCTTCAAACCGTTCCCTGAAATTGGACAGCTCCTGGCTTCCGCCGATAAAACCGAAACGTCTGCAGCCTGTGGATATAAGATTCTGCATCGCAGAATAAGCACCATTGATATTGTCTGCAAGAACTGCATCAGCCTTAAAGCCGTTAACCATCCTGTCGACCATGACGACAGGAATCCCGGCATCGGAAAGACTGCTGAAATGTGAACCTTCAGAACTGGTTGGAATAATTATTACACCGTCTACACACTGCTCAATAAGCAGGCTGATTCTATCTGCTTCATATCTGACATCTTCATTGGCGTTACACAAAATAACTCCATATCCCTCAGTTCGGAGGATATCTTCAACGCCCTCGGCGACCGTCATGAAAAAATCGTTTACAAGTTCAGGAACAAGCAGGCCGACTGTTCCCGTTCGGGATGTTTTCAGGCTTCGGGCGGCTTTATTCATCCTGTACCCGGTGATTTTGATGGATTCTATAACTCTGCTGCGGGTTGCGGGTCTGATTCCCGGATCATCATTGAGCACTCTTGAAACCGTTGCTGTTGAGACTCCAGCGTGAAGGGCTACATTTTTAACCGTAACTGCCAATTTTCATCCTCTGCTTGTAATCGATTACAGAAGTATAACATCCTCATTAATACTTAAGCAAGCCGGAAGTCTTTACTAGGGGATTCACCTCAATTGGGAAGTGACATCCTGAATTGGCTGTATTCTGATTCGTTAGAGCTTATATCAACAACACCGTTAAGCTGAACGGTTAGAACCTGAATGAGATTATATGACAGGTTTTCAGAATTATACGACCAATGTTTACTGTCAAATGAATTAATATTATCTCTGAAACTGAAACTCAGCGTATTTTCTTTTTCTTTTTTAACTGATATAACCGCCGTCGCCATCCGGTTTTCATGTGTACTGAGGCTGTGACAATGCGAGAGCAGTTCATTAAGAATGAGTCCGAGGCTGATTGCCGAATTTCTACGCATGTGGATTTTTTCAAAATTGCTTTCGACTTTAAAATTATCATTATTGACGTCGTATGAATTAATATAGAGTGAAATATAATCCTCAAGGAAAGCCGACAGTAGCAGAGTATCTTCCTTGAAATCTTTGTCGGTAATCAACATGTGATCATAAACTACTCCGATTACTGATACGCGCTTATGTATATCCTGGAGAATAATTCTCGTTTCACTATTGCTTGTATGATCACGCTGCAGATTTATCATACTGTTTATTGTCTGCAAATTGTTATTTATACGATGCTGGATTTCATGTATAAGTTTTTCTTTTTCAGAAATTGTAGATTTGAGTGATTCGGTGTTATCTTCGAGGGCGAGGATGAAGGCATTGAGGGTTTCTCCAATATCTCGAATCTCGGCAGGGCCTGAGGGGAGGGTTCTTGCCGCTAAATTTCCCGAGCCGGCTGAATTAAGGGTGTTGAATATATCCGACACTGGTTTTTCTATTGTAAAGCTTATCTTTTTAATCATCCAGAACAGGATGAGCGAGAACAATAGTGTAAGAGCGGTGTTAACAATGAGCTGTCGTGTAAGAGGTGTATTAATTTCACTCAAGTTCATCGTAGAAGCTACGATCCAGTCAAAGTCTTCAATATATTTACTGAAAACGATTTTTTTTCTTAAGGGTGAATCTTCAGTCTCACGCCAGAAGTAGGTTGAAAAACCGTCACTGGATTCATACAAATTTCTGCTGACTGAGTCGAAATCGTTTTTGATAAGAAGATCTGCATCATCAGAATTAGAATAGCGGGGGTGAGCGATAAAAGTACCGTTCACTTCGGTGACGTAGGAATATCCGTTTTCGCCTAAGACCATGGCTGCGATGGTTGATTCAATAATGTCCATATCAATCATCACGGTAAACTCATCCCTGTAGGATGTTGCTGTGATAAACCAGTCCAGTTCGGGAATGTAGGTCATATAGAGGGCTTTATTTTTGAGTTCCAGCTCGTCTGTATTCTGCCATTCATATTCAAAATATCCTTCTTTAAGCATAAGCTGTTCAGCCACGGGGGTCACTTCTTTGAGTGAGTTTCCTACAATATTTTTATCGGGATGGAATAACACTATGCCATTTGAATCGATAGCATAAAAATATCCGGTTGATCCTACCTCAATATTCTGTAGGCGGTTTTTAATAAGCTGCTTTTTTTCGGTGATATCCAGCTGATCTTCAGCGAGGATGTAATATGTTATATCGGAACCAGCTTCAACCTTGGAGCGGAGATAAACTGTGACACTGTTACGAAGAAGCATCTCATAAGTGTTGTGAAGGGAGACTGTTGTATTCTTCAATTGCGCCAGCAATTGATTTCGAGTGAGCCTGAAATTGCTGTAGGATATGAGATTAGTAAAAATATAGAACGGAATAACGGCTGCGAAGAGTATTACCAGGAAGCGGAACCGCAGAGTCGATATATTTTTCCTTTTCATCTTCATATATTATAATGATAGTATCTTTTCCTTGGGAATGCAAAGCGATGTGAAGATTAAAAACTAAAGTTATACTGGTTTTGCTACGAACTGTTTTTATTCTTTTGTCACAGCAGACCATTTTCGAGAAAACTGTAATATCCGGTTTCGGATATTACAAGGTGATCAAGCAGTCCTATACCCAGGATTCCGCCGGCGTCTTTAAGCCTTCCGGTAAGTTCGATATCCTCATGGCTCGGATCGTTATTACCGCTGGGGTGGTTGTGCGCGCATATAATTCCGCTTGCGGCATCGGTTAACGGCTCTGAAAAAACCTCACGCGGGTGAACGAGGGTGCGGTTGAGGGTGCCTATCGATACAACCCTGACGGCAATTACCTCATGGGCGCCGTTAAGCGAAATGCAGAGAAAGTGTTCTTTTCGGCATGAGGCATAGTGAAACAGCAGCGGAACAGCGTCAGCCGGCGTGTTTATCCGTTTTACTGAAGGATTTATCCTGCGGCGGGCGAACTCGAGTGCTGCCGACAACTGGGCCGCCTTTGCGGTTCCCATCCCCTCGATATCACAAAATTGCGCGGGATCAATGATTTCA
>DMKD01000126.1 GCA_003454605.1 Spirochaeta sp.
ACATATTGACAAGCAGCATTGTCTTCTGTAATATGGCTCCACAGTGCCCAGGTGGTGAAATTGGTAGACACGCTAGGTTCAGGGTCTAGTGCTCTTACGGGTGTGCTGGTTCGAGTCCAGTTCTGGGCAGATATAACTCCTTACGGGGGAAGAGATTAAGACGATTCTAAACGGAATCGTCTTTTTTTATATTGGCGTCATTTTGGCACTGACGCCTTTATTGACGCCAGAAAAAATGTGATTGCCTGGGTGAATGGGGTAATTTTACTATAAACTATCTTTTATTTGACAACTAACCCAGGTTCAACAGAATATAACCCGTCCTGTAGCTTTTTTCTATCGGGCTGGATTTTAAGCACTGCTTCTGTAATAGTTGTGGTGCAATCCCCCTAAAATTGGATCTTTCTTAATCTTTCCGGTGGTTGAAGCAATTTTTCCTTCCGGGATTTTATTAATTCCCTGATGAGGTCGATGGTGGTTATAATATTCAACATACTCCGTAACTATTTTACGAACCTGTTTTTCTGAGAAGAGTAGAAAATGATCTAAAGCTTCACGCCTGATTGAACCATTCAATCTTTCGACAAAAGCATTCATGTTTGGAGCATAGGAACAGATGTTTACCCCCTTAATTCCAAACCAGCTGTAATCGATTGATGTAAATTGAAGAGCGTTATCGTAAATCAAAGTTTTCTTTTCTGGAAACTCTTCAGAAAATAGTTCAATCCGCTGTTTCACAAATTCTCGGCAAGGATTCTCAGTCAGGTCATACCGGATTATCTTTCGAGATTTCAGTTCAAGAATAATGAAAAGGTAGAATCTCTTACCGAATAGTGTATCAATGGTCATGAAGTCCATACCGTACAAGGACTTCCAGTGGGATTTCAAGAATTTCCTCCAACTACCGTTGGGCTGAATCTTCCCCTGCTTTCGGAAGGTCTGGATAATCTTGTTGACGGTGGTATGATGGATATCGATATTCAACTTCTTCAGCTCATCTGATATTCTTCTGCATCCCCACAATGGATTGTCTGTTTTCATTTCCAGAATCAGCTTCTTGAGCTCAGCAGATACCGGCTTGCGACCACGTTTCTTATGCTTAAATGACCACTTTTTCTTTATAAATCGGCGTTGCCATTCCAGAAGAGTTTCAGGTTTTATAATTGTAAGATGAGATACTGCTCGTCTTGATAGAGCTGAAATAAGTGATAAACATAGTCGATCTGAGTGATTTGAGGTGATTTTCTTTCCAGCTAGATTAAGATGACGCTTCATTATCTCGTTTTCTTTCTTGAGTAGGAGGAAAGTGAAGATGGCATCTTTTCGTTTTTTGAAAATAAGATAAAAGATGACTTTCAGGAGCTTTACAGCGAAGTTGAACATATTTATATTATCGGAATATAGAAATATTTCATCATTATTGAACCCGATGGAATTAAACTACACCACGGGATGAGCCAGTCCCATTCTTATGTGACGCTGAAGATTGAATCTTTCGATGTAATCAAAGAGATATTCCATTGTGAAGTCAATATCAAAAATATTGAAGCTGAGTGTCGTTTGCTGTCCGAATTCAGTTAAGAATTTTTCTATTTTCTCGGTTTCTTCCTTTGATGAAAGATCCGGATGATTAAGATTACAGACAAAATTGAAACTTTCTGACGGAATCTTTTTAAATGTTTTAACTGCCTCTTCAAGTTTTTTAACGGACATTATTCCTGATGTGAATGTTGTTGAGTGAAAATTCCGTGCAGCTGAATACAAAACAAAATCCACGTATTCGGGATGAAGAGTCGGCTCACCGCCTAGAAAGGAAATGTGCTTTGTCCCCTGGATATCAAACAAATCAATAATGTATATAAGATCTTCCCATGACAAAAAGGTGCTATCATCTGATAAATCCATGTGCTTTTTAGCAAAACAGTATGGGCAGGATCTTACACACTTTTCAGTAAGCAGAATATTGGCCATCTTTTTTCCTTATTAAATTTTAAACATTATTATTTATAATACTTTGATATATTGTTATTCACAAGATTTTTATTTCTAATAAAAGCGCTAATAAGAGCGGTGCAAAAGCATGATGTTCCGCATATTGAGGCGATGCAGACTCCAGGATTCATGAACGTCGCGAAGTGACATGTATACTATAAATGTCTTTTAACATTCCGAGGAAGATTATAGGCAGAGAGTGAACTCGGCTCCTTTTCCCGGTCTGCTTTTCACATTGATTGTACCACCATGGCTGAGAGCGATATGTTTTACGATTGACAGACCCAAGCCGGTTCCCCCGGAATCGCGGCTTCTGGCTTTGTCTACACGGTAAAATCTCTCAAATATTCTGGCCTGATTTTCGGTGGATATCCCGCATCCCTGATCTTTCACACTAATGCAGATTTTGCCTTCAGGTCCTTCTTTCACCTTAACTGTGATTTCGGTTCCTCCATCACTGTATTTTACTGCATTGTCAATCAGATTAATAACAGCCTGTTCGGCCATTAGCGGATAAACATTCATTATTAAGTTCTCATTACAGTCAATTTGAATTTCGATGTCTTTTTCTCCGGCACCGTTCCTGCAGCTTGCTGCGGCAGAGGTGATCAGGTCAACAGCTGGAGTTTCTTCTATACTCAGGTTTGCATCTCCGCCTTTTTCAATACCTGAGAGGGTCAGCAGATCTATAATAATTGCCTCAATTCTGATTGAGTGTTTTTCCATGATTTCTAGAAACCCTTTAGTCTGTTCCGAAACTCCGGCAGGACTGTCAAGAAGTGTTTCAATATATCCTTTTATGAGCGTTACAGGAGTTTTAAGCTCATGTGAGACGTTAGCTACAAAATCTTTTCTCATCTGCTCCAATTGTTTTGCCTGGGTAATATCATGCATAACAAGCAGTAATGAACTGATATTCTCTCCAGTTGTGTCATATAGTGCGGTTCCACTTACTTTGAGATGAACAAGCTTAGGTCGATTGAGAGTTAATTCTTCTACTTTGTGCTTTCCTTCGGTAAGGAGGTTTACAGCAAAATCATTTAGCTGTGAGTTCATGAAAATTTCCAAAATACTTTTTCCCTGCTGCTGAGAATTTGTGATGTTGAACAATATTTCGGCGGCTCCGTTTACTCTGAGAATGTGAAGATTTTTATCGGTGAAAAGAACCGCCTCTGACATATTGTTGAGAATCAGCTGCAGCTCATTCTTTCCAGATTCGATAGTTTCAATTCTGTCTTTCAGCTGTCTGCCCATCAGATTCAGATCATCGGCGATTGCAGATATTTCCGGTGGTCGTGATATTCTCAATTTATCATTGAAATTCCCCGATGCGTATTTCCTTGCTGTAGAAGAAATTCTCTGAAGAATACTGCTGACGTTTCCGGCAAGCAGGAAACTTATCCAGCCGACTATAACAAGCAACACGGCACAGATTAGAAGAGAGCTGCGGGTTATGTCTTGAACGCTTTTATCCACATCCGCCAGCGGTCTGGATATCCTGAGTGTTCCCTCATTGCCGTCTGCAAAGTCCAGCTTTACGGCGGTATACATCATATCAACGACCATTGTCGCGCTTTCCCTGACATCCGTACCGTAAAGTTCTTTCAGTGCCGCAATAATTTCAGGTCGATCAGCATGATTATTCATCGAATCAGGATCATTATGCGAGTCGGCGAGAACCTGGCCGTCTCTATTGGTTATAGTAATTCTGAGATCGGTAGATTCTACAGCTTTGTCCGTAATACTCTGGAGAGTCGATATGTTGTTAATATCTAGAGCTTCAGGCAGCAGGTTTTTTATCATCAGACAACTGTTATACAGATATATTTCTGACTCAAGATAAAAGAATTGTTTAAAACTCTTCATATTAAAGAGGGTTAGCGGAGCTATTGCAAACATGACAATAGCTATTAAAATTAAGAATGTTACTCCCATCAAGGGTCTATTTTTCATTAACGGTCCTCATTATTCACTTTTGAGTCTGTATCCTACACCGCGCACAGTCTCTATATATTGTCCCTGAACACCGAGTTTTTTTCGTATGCCTAGAACCTGTACATCGACTGATCGTTCTGTAACGGGATAATTCTGACCTCTGATAGCGTCTATGATCTGGCTACGAGAAAATACCCAGCCCGGGTTTGTTGACAAGTGACTTAAAATGGCGAACTCTGTTGCTGAGAGAGTCACAGACTTTCCTTCGCTCAGCACCTCATGTTTCTTAATATCAATAAGAATATCGTGAACAGTAATTATGTGATCCTCATCCATTTCGACATCATTTTTACGCCTGAGAACAGCATGCAGGCGCGCAATAAGAACTCTTGGACTGAAAGGTTTTGTAATATAATCTTCAGCTCCTAATTCGAGGCCGGTGATTATGTCAGAATCTTCCGACTTTGCGGTGAGCATGATAACAGGAATATTATTTAAGTTTTCATCACGCTTCATTCTTCTGCACACTTCAAGTCCATCAATATCCGGGAGCATTATATCAAGAAGGATAAGATCGGGATTGATTTTCCTGCTCTTTTCTATTCCACTGATTCCATCAGCAGCCTTAAACACCTTATAGCCTTCATTCTCGAGGGTATAGGAAATTAGTTCTCTGATATCATGTTCATCTTCAACTATTAGTATTTTTTTGCCCGGCATGTGATTTCTCCATTTTACAGTTCGACATGTCTACCTGTTTTGCAGTATACAACCCATTCACATATATTTGTTATATGATCACCAAGTCTTTCAAGAAATCTAGCAATAGAAATGATGTTTGTTGCCTGGTCGATATCGGCTTCAATATCTTTTCTCATGTATTTCAACATTTTTTTCAGAAGCTGCTTATGAAGTTTATCAAGGACATCATCGTGGGCCGCTACTTCTCGGGCGAGTTCTTCATCTGAGTTTACAAAGGCTGTGAGAGCGTCCCTCAGCATCTGTCTTGCATCGTCAGCAGCTGCGGGTATCTGCTGCAATGAAGTCAGATAAGTCTCGCCCGCCAGTCTTTTCGCACCTTCGGCTATATGTACCGCATAATCTCCAGCTCGTTCCAGATCCGTTATTATCCTTATAGCACCGGTAAGATGACGAAGATCTGATGCGACAGGCTGCTCAGTAGCAAGAATTATTGCAACTTTATCAAAAAGCTCAATTTCAAGACTATTAATCCTGTCATCTTCTTTTATTACCTCATCAGCAAGTTGGATATTCTGCTGGTTCAGGGCATCTATGGCCTTTTTAAGTGCTTCTTCTACGTAAACTCCCATAATAAGGATCTATTCATTTAAATCATTCATCATCTTTGAAAAATGCAATCTTGTTCTATTACTCATTTTAATCAATTCTCCTCTATAGAATCCTAAGAATATTAGTGGGTAATCCTGATATTATGAGAGTAATGTTAGAAATTGATTAAATCAAATAAATCTTGATTTGTTCGGAATAATTGCACGTTTAACTTAAATCTAACATACGCCTAACGAATTCTAAAATAAGCGACAGTAATCTGAAACCACAAAATAAGCATTGATCCGTAAGGCCGAGCAGCAGGATCAAAGGAGAAATAAATGAAGAGAATATTTTTTTTGGTAATTGCAGCAAGCATTCTGACAGGCACAGTGTTTGCCGGTGGTCAGCAGGAAGCAAAAGGTACAGACATGGCCGATGACGGCAAATTCGTATGGATTATAGAATCTGAAGACGGAATCCTTCCCGGCGTTAATCCGCTGAAGGTTGAAGGTGATATCATCACTGCAGGTTCCTCTACAGTTTTCCCTCTTTCAGAAGCAATGGCTGAAAGATTCAAAGACGAGGGCTATAATTTCAACATTACAGTCGATTCAATTGGTTCGGGTGCAGGTTTTGAAAGATTTACTGTTGCCGGTGAAACTGATATCTCTAATGCATCAAGACCTATCAAAGACAAGGAAATCACGGCTGCTAAAGAAATCGGCAGAGATCCTGTTGAGTTCAGAGTTGGTACAGATGCTCTCGCTGTAACTGTTCCTAAAAGCAATACTTTCGTAAAAGATGTAACTCTTGAAGAACTTGCGATGATTTTCACATCTGAGAAATGGAGTGATGTCAGAGCAGCCTGGCCTAATGAAAACATTCTTAAGTTCATCCCCGGAACCGATTCAGGAACATTCGACTACTTTGTTGAAGAAGTATATGATAAAAATTCAGCAGCTATTCTTGGTGCAAGCAACCTTCAGATGTCTGAAGACGACAACATTCTTGTTCAGGGTATTTCTGAATCACCCTACGGTATTGGATTCTTCGGATATGCTTACTACGTTGAAAACAAGAACGTTCTGAATGTTCTTAACATTGACGGTGTTGAGCCGAATAAAGAGAATGTTGATGCCGCAGCTTACCCTCTTGCAAGGCCTCTGTTCATCTACTCAGATGCAAGCATCATGAAGAACAAACCTCAGGTTGCAGCTTTCATAGCCTACTACCTCACCTATGTTAATGAAGAAATAACACGAGTTGGATACTTTCCTGCAAACGAAGATGTTATCAACGGCGGAAAAGACGCATGGCTTAAGGCATGTGAGGGAATGTATTAGTAGAGTTCTCATGAAATTAACAATTAAGTCGGAGAGAGAAGCCTGCTTTCGGGGCTTCTCTTTTCTGTTCTTAATTTTAAAGGGATGAATATGACGTTAACTGATCGCAAGTGGTATAAATCTAAACCGATTATCCATGAAAGCTTTATACAATGGTTTCTTATTGCCTGCGCAGCAGTAAGTATTTTCATTACGTTTGGAATTGTTTTCATCCTTGGTAAGGAGTCTCTGCTCTTTTTCAGTGAAGTCAGTATTGTTGAATTTCTAACCTCGACAAAATGGCAGCCGATGATCGAAGAGTTCGGAGTTCTTCCTCTGCTTAACTCCACATTGATAACAAGTTTTATTGCTATGCTGGTAGCAGCACCGATTGGACTTTGTGTAGCTATCTATTTGAGTGAATATGCAAGCGACAGGGTAAGAAGAATTCTTAAACCTATTCTGGAAATTCTGGCAGGTATTCCTACTGTGGTATATGGATACTTTGCTCTTACATTTATGACACCGCTTTTGCGGATAATTTTCGGACAGAATACTGTTGATATTTACAATACCGCTTCAGCCGGTCTTGTAATGGGTATTCTTATCCTACCGCTTGTGACATCTATTACTGAAGATGCATTAAAAGCAGTACCTTATTCACTTCGTGAAGCAGCTTACGGACTGGGCGCTACTAAACTCGAAACAAGCATCTCTGTTGTCGTTCCTGCAGCATTCAGCGGCATTGCAGCAGCATTTATTCTGGGCCTCAGCCGCGCTGTGGGTGAAACAATGATTGTAGCCCTTGCTGCAGGAGCAGGACCGAATTTTACATTCAATCCATTTGAGGCGGCAGAAACGCTCACCGGATATATTGTTCGAATCTCGGGCGGGGATATCAGTTATAACACCGTAGATTATAACAGTATTTTTGCATTGGGACTGCTGCTTTTCTTTATGACGCTGATATTGAATATAATCAGCCGAAGCCTCGTAAGAAGGTTTCAGGAGGTTTATGATTGATGTCAAACTTTCATGATAATGTGAGTACCAGGTTCCAAATCGGAAAAATCTGGAAAACTATATTCTTTATTGCAACGGTTTTAGCTGTATTGGCAATTTTAATGCTGCTGGTGAATATTATAAACGGCGCATTCGGTTTTGTCGTGATTGAAAACACTGTACAGCCGACTGAACTACTAGCCTCTGGGAATATCGATGAACTTTCAGAAGCTGAACTGATTGAAACCCTTGAAGCATATTTGTCCAAAGGACTGATTCGAAGATATAACATTGAAGAACCTCTTAATGAGCGTCCTAAAGCTGAGCTGATGTCGCTTGTTCTGGAGCGTATCATAAAACCGAGAATTGTGGAAAGCTGGAACTTCGGTCCTTCCATTATAAACCGCGGAATGATTCAGGATATGGTAGCTGAGGAATATCCTGATGCAATTATTGAATTCAGGGCTTGGCTTAATCCGAAATTCCTTGTCACCCCACAGGCAAGTACTCCAGAGCTGGCAGGAATCAGAACGGCAATTCTGGGAAGCTTTATGATTATCTTAATCACGATTATTGTTGCATTCCCGATTTCAGTGGGTGCGGCTTTATATCTTGAAGAGTATGCGGCCGATAACCGATTTACCAGGTTTATACAGATAAACATAAACAATTTATCAGGTGTTCCTTCAATTATTTACGGTCTTCTAGGCTTAGCTGTATTTGTCCGCGGAATGGAGCCGATCACAAGCGGTACGCTTTTCGGCTTTGGTGATGCAACTACAGCAAATGGAAGAACTATACTTTCAGCCGGTATGACCCTGGCCCTGCTGATACTGCCGATTATCATTATAAATGCTCAGGAAGCTATCAGAGCGGTTCCGCAGACATTGCGGCAGGCCGGTTTCGGAATCGGCGCAACAAAATGGCAGATCATATGGTCTCATGTCCTTCCCAACTCAATGGACAGAATTCTTACCGGAACTATACTTGCAATTTCCAGAGCAATAGGTGAAACAGCTCCGCTTGTCGTAATAGGTGCATCGACATTTATCGCGGTTGATCCGAATAATATTTTTTCAAAGTTTACTACCCTTCCGATTCAGATTTACCAATGGACGGCCAGGCCGCAGCCTGAATTCAGACATGTAGCTGCCGCCGCAATTCTTGTTCTTCTGATAATGCTGCTGACCATGAACGGGTTCGCAATATATTCCAGAAACAAAATAAGCAGAAAGAGAGACCGATAATGGATTTTAAAGAGATAAAGAATAATGAGACAGGCAGGAATATTGTTGTTTCCATTAAAGACTTGAATGTTTACTATGGTGATTTTCATGCCGTGGACAATGTCAATTTGGATTTAGAGAAGCATAAGGTAACCGCTCTTATAGGTCCTTCCGGCTGCGGAAAAAGTACGGTACTTCGATCTATTAACAGAATGAACGAACTGCTGGCAGATACAAGGGTGGAAGGCGAAATCCAGTTTGACGGAATTAATATAAACAGCCCAAAGGTTGACAGTGTATCTGTAAGACGAAGGATCGGTATGGTTTTTCAGAAGCCTAATCCATTTCCCAAGAGTATTTATGAGAATATAGCCTGGGGTGCAAAAATCAACGGCTACAAGGGTCATATGGACGATCTTGTTGAAGACTCTCTTCAAAAAGCGGCTCTTTGGAATGAAGTCAAAGATAAGTTGAAGCAGAGTGCTTTAAGGCTTTCCGGAGGACAGCAGCAGAGACTCTGTATAGCGAGAACAATTGCTGTTGAACCAGAAGTTATACTGATGGATGAACCTGCATCAGCTCTAGACCCGATTGCAACAGGAAGGATTGAGGAGCTTATTGATGAGCTTAAGCAAAACTATACTATTGCAATTGTCACTCATAACATGCAGCAGGCTGGACGGATTAGTGATTATACCGCCTTCTTTCTTGTTAATGATGAACTAAGAGGACATCTCATTGAGTACGGTGAAACTGATGATGTGTTTCTCAAACCCAAGGATAAGCGCACTGAAGAATATATCAGTGGGAAATTCGGTTGATTTTCTATCGATATGGAGGAAA
>DMKD01000063.1 GCA_003454605.1 Spirochaeta sp.
GAAAGCCAGGGGAAGTCAACCGTGATATTCTTGGAGGTATAGCCTACCCCGTATTTAGATGACAGCAGGTTTCTCAGATGTATTTCATAGTAATCCCGGCCTGTCTGTCTCAGTACATCATAATCCTTTTCAATGCCGAGAATCTCTCCTGCATCACCTACTCCGATCAACAGGGTTCCGCCTTCGGCGTTGTTAAAAGCTGCGACTGATTTAACAATGATTTCTTCCAGAGCTTTATTTACCTTTTCTTCCCTGTAATCCCAGCGAAGTGATGATTTAAACTCAAGATTTAGTGTTTCACCCTCTGAAATCTGAGCGCGAAGTTCTTCTTCAATATGGTAGGGGGATTTACTAACCTTCTTATAATCCTGAATTAGTCTTAGTACCAGAAAGCCGGTTGATGCTAGAAGGAAGAGCAGAAATATCTGAAGGGGCAAAGAAATCTGGGCTGTCCATAGTGCGTCTTCAGGGATCAAGGTTCCCATAGCAAGGTTTTCATTTCCGACATTGATGTTCATAAACTCGGCAAGCCAGGTCTGTTCATCATGGGTGAACCGGAACTTCCTATCATCATTATTACGGATATTTTTTTTATCCGTGATCTCATCAACCAGAGTCTTTGCACCGGCCTCAAGAATGACAGGAAATTGAGCTGTAATCTCATCTGCTCCTTTATCACTTGTCTTAAGGAGATCATCTACCGGAAGAATAATAAAATCCTCATGTGAGGGCATAAGAATAAAAATTACAGCATCCTTTACAGCGCCCTCACGCTGAAGTCTGTTCGCCATCTGATCCAGCGGCAAATCAAGGCAGATTGTAAGTCCCCCCGATTCAAATTTGCCGCTTACTTCCAGACAGAGGGTGATTCCTGAGACATTCTTATATGGAATCAAATATGGCGTGCTGATACGAAAAACAGACCCGTGGATTTTGTCCGAATCGGAGCTCCCGTCTATCGACAGATATTCAATACCTGCAGAAATCCTTTTAGATGAAAGAGATTCTGCTGATCCGGTTGAAATTATTTTCCAGCTGTCATCAATCTCACCAGTAAGAAGCAGGTCAAGCTCGTCATTATTACTGTCTGAAATACTGAAAGAAGAAACAGTTCCCAGACCATTCAGCCGGCCTTCAAGCAGATCGATATAGTCTTCGGGGCTTCCAATTGAGTCAATATTTCCGATATTAGTCCAGAGGACTGATGAAGAGACTATTTCAAACAGGGGATTAAAATAATCCTCAGCTACCTGAAAGGTTCGGGATGATACATAGTCAAAAACTGAATCATTAAGTTTATTTCTAAGATCAGCGCTTCGGAACATCGAGACAATACCGCCGCTGAGAATAAGAATTAATATTAACGGCAGAAGACGGAACAATAATTGTCTAATTCGCTCTGGTCCCTGCTTTTTCCAACTATAACGATTGAACTTGATAAACTGCCTCCCAAAAGGATAGTTTGAATCTAACAATTCCGAAAGCTATAGTCAATTAAAGTTTTTTGCTCCATCGGGGATAGAGCAAAGTAATGAGATCAAATTTCTTAATTGCCCCAGCGCAGTTGTTGTGTTATCCTCTGCTCGGAGGAAGTTTTGACATCAGATGAATTAACACCCGAAGAACAGAAGGTGCTCGCCCATGTGAAAAGCGGTTCCGCCTTTCAGCTCCTGCAGATGCTGGCAGAAGAAGACCCCGTCGTCCAGGAAGAAATCAGAAATAAATCGTTTATACTCGGCCTGAGCGTTGCCGGAGGAATGAAACGTTCGGTAAGAATTTCAGACAGCCGGATTACGCCGCTTGACGGTTCAGTGAAGGGAGCGGGGGTTATATTCAGATTTCCTGTATACAATGAGCTTAACAATCTCTTATCCGGTAAAAAAACGAAGATGCTTCCGATTCTACGATCACTCGCTGCGGGTAAAATCATAGCAGGCTTCAAAACGCTTACTTCACGCATTCCTGTTTACATAAATGCTGAGCCTGATTTCCTCGATAAAAACTTCAGAGCCGTAACAAGAATGCTTATCTGTGCGGCGCTCAGAGGGATAAAAGAGGTAGCTGAAAACGATTCATACACCGCGGCCCGGGTTGCCGGTATCCCTGACGGTATTATTGCGCTGCAGGTTGAGAACGATGCAGGTCTTGAGGCAAGAATAGAGAAGAGCGGCAGCAGCTTCACTGTAACAACTATAGCTGACGGACGAATTCCCAATGCGGTTCTAACCTTCAAGGATGCTGACACAGCCCATAAACTTTTCACCGGAAAGATCAATGCGGTAGTTGCGCTCGGCACATCTGATGTCAGGATAAGAGGCCGAATCCCGATGATTCAGGGACTCTTCCCCATCCTTGACCGACTTTCATATTACATGGCAATTGAATAGGACATAATAAATGGCAGAAGAATATAAATTTGACAACAGCGTCGAGCTTTTTAAAAGGGCTGTCGAGGTGATACCCGGCGGGATATACGGTTCAAAGGCACCGGGCTTCGTGATTCCCGGATCCTATCCTTATTATTTCAGGAAAGGTAAAGGCTGCAGACTTCAGGATGCTGACGGCAATGAATATATTGACTTTCTCTGCGGCTACGGATCTCAGATCCTCGGCTATGGACATGATGAAGTTGATGATGCAGCAGAGAGAGCAATGCGGGACGGTGATCTGCTTAACGGCCCGCAGGCCTCAATGGTTGAACTCGCTGAAACGCTGACCGGGCAGATAGACGGAATGGACTGGGCGGTATTTGCCAAGAATGGAACCGACACCACCAGCCTCGCCGTATCGGTCGCCCGCGTTCATACCGGTAAGAAGAAGATCATAATGGCCCGCGGGGCATACCACGGTGCGGCAAATTGGTGTTCTACCAATGTCTTTCCTGAACTTACCGACCGTGAAGATGTTCTGAGCTTCACCTATAATGATACAGAAGAATTATCGAGGCTTTTCAGCGAA
The DNA here is from genome assembly GCA_003454605.1 of Spirochaeta sp. GTDB lineage: Bacteria > Spirochaetota > Spirochaetia > UBA9216 > UBA9216 > Thalassospirochaeta. The sequence goes on from DMKD01000063.1 coordinate 2,959, forward strand.
AATAAAGGAGAGATTGCGGCAATAATCCTCACGCCCTATCATCATCCGGCCTTTGACAGACAGATAATGCCTGCGGACGGATTCTACAGTACTGTGAAAATCCTGAGTGAAGCCGAAGGTGCTCTTTTCATCATGGACGATATCAGATGCAATTTCAGACTGTCGCCCTCAGGTTCTCATTCATTTTTCGGTGTTGAACCCGACCTTGTTGCAATGGGAAAATCAATTGCGAACGGACAGCCGATCTCAGTGCTGATGGGCAAGCAGACAGTAAAAAAAACAGCCGGCTCTTTCTTTATAACCGGAACATTCTGGATGTCCGGAATGCCGTTTTCAGCCTCGCTGACAACTCTGCGTATAATGCGGGAGGTCAATCTTATTGATCACCTGAATCGTATCGGCAGCATGCTTAAGGATGAACTTGAATCGCTGGCAGATGAAGCAGGACTGAAAGCAGAAATCAGCGGTGCCCCGGCTATCCCCTTTCTGACCTTTACTGATGATCCCGATTTGTATATAAATCAGATATTCTGTTCCGAAATGACAAAAAGAGGCATATATCTGCATCCTCACCACAACTGGTTCATATCTTATGCGCACAAGGATGAGGATATCGAGCAGACCCTGGAAACAGCAAAGGAAGTCTTTAAGATAACCGCTTCTATGCTATAAGTTTCAGCAGATGCGCTATCATGATTCCCAGATAGTTCCCCAATGCGTATCCGATTATACCGGTTGTAATACCGGGAATAATCAGGGATTTATTTTTCAACGCAACGGCGACAACACCAACAAAGGGCGGCGAACATATGGCTGCTGTCGAGGTAATGAGCATTGTATCGAGATCAACCTTGAAAAATTTGCACAGGAGCATATGAATCAGAAGCGATGAGAGCAGCACTGCCACAACCATTATGAAGACCCTCGGAGTTGACTGCAGCAGCCTGGATATATTGCCCATTGCCCCTACGGCGAAACAGAATACAAGGATGAAATATTCACCTAACTTGAAGGTTTTGGGAATCGCCCGTACTCGCGGGATAAGGCTTGCTCCAAGGCTGAGGGTCGTTATCACCAGAATGACGATCATCGTGGAAATACTCTGGGGCACAATAAAGCTCAGTCCTCCGCCAATCGCGAAGATGGCAACGGCAATAAGCAGGGCTGCGAGTATAGGGAAGCGAAACTCTTTTTTGAAAAATCCGTGATAGGTCTCTTCGTACATGAGCTCTGAATCGCCTTCTTCAACTTTCTTTCTCTTAAGAAACACCGAGAACACCCGCTGGGCGATTGTAATCACGAAGAGAATATAAACGGCACTGATAAGGATATCTGAGGTATGCACTGCCAGATAAAGGTTCTGCTCAACCTGAAGCGCGGTTTTTATCGCCGCAAGATTTGGTGTGCCGCCGGTATAGAGACCTACGAGGAGCCCCGGAATCTTCCAGCCATCTTCGATGCCTCTTCCGGCAATAAGATAAACGGCAGCTGATGTAAGCATGACTGAAACCATTGCCAGAACCATCGAGAGTCCGGTCTTTCCGGCAAGACGAAACCAGTCGCGGATGTTTACTGAAAACAGCATCAGCGGAATAGACATTGCCACGGCCACGGTTGATATCAAATCAAGCACAGCAATATGCTGTTCCTGCACTATTCCGATATTACCGATTATAAGCCCTAAGGCGTAGCAGACTATCAAAGGGCTTATTTTATTGAAGTACGATACCGTCGTCTTCAACCCAATCAGTAATGCGGGTGCAATAAATGCTGTTAATGCCAGTGCAATTTCCATGCGGACTCCTTTTTTTAAACAGCGCCTAAACGCTTGTCATATTCCTTAATATCTTTGACAGCAGGGCTGGGAAAAACTTTCCGAGAAATCGCGCAATTGCGGCATTAGGTGTATAGCCGACGTATATTTCCCTTTTCTGCTTTTTCAGCTGCTTTAGAATCTTTAAAGCAGCCTCCGCCGGTGAACTGCCTGCCTTCTGGAGCGGGTCTAGGGCACCGAATGCTTTACCGTCTCCGGTAACAGCCTTGTATGAAATATCGGTTTTAATAAAACCGGGAATAATCAGGCTGACACGAACACCGGAATTCCAGGACTCAGTCCTGAGTGTTTCATAGAAGCCGTGCAGGGCATGTTTGGCTGATGAATAATAGATTCTCAAGGGTGAGGGTATCAAAGCACTGAGGCTTGTGACGGCAGCGATATGCCCGCTCCCCTGTTTTTCAAAACGGGGCAGCAGCTCATGCATAATACCGGCATGAGCGAAAAAATTTATATCAAAAAGTTTTCTTCCTGTTTCAAACTCCATCTCACGGAAAAGACTCCGCTGACTGACTCCGGCATTCATAATTGCCATATCGAGTCCGCCGAATGCATCCCAGGCCCTGGTGCTTATATCATTCAGCTTATCTATCTCTGAAAGGTCACCGGGCAGAACATGGATATTCTCAGGCCGGGGGGAGGATTCTTTTATTTCATTGAGCAGGCTTTCTCTTCTTGCAGTAATCACAAGTTTAGCGCCTGACTTTGCTAATTCTTCAGTGAGGGCTAATCCAATACCGGATGACGCACCAGTTATCCAGATCCGCCTGTCGTTGTAGTACTCCATCGGTTATTTCATCCATTCATCGATAAGATTCTGCTGTCTGATGTAATGATAACGGACAAACTCATTCAAATATGACATAGCCTGCTCGGCACTCAGATATGTCGGCAGTCCGCCCGAATCCATGACCTCTATCATTCTTCCGAAAATATTATCACCTCCGCCCGTCGCGGTTAGTGATACGACCATTGGTTTATCTGATGCCGCGGCTATTTTTGCGAGACGAGCACCGAGGTTGCCCTCATAGCTGTCGACCTCATCGTCTGTGGTATGTATCATCCCTGCATGGGGTACAATTGATACACAGACCGCGTCGACCTCGGGAGCATCGAGCATGAGTTCAACCGAACGGGCAAAGATTTCATCATCTACCATCGGGGTGAGATCGAGCAGCGGCTCGACAGTGACAAAGGACGGAAGGGCTTCGGCGAGCATAGAGGAAGTTTTCCCGGACAGCTCGGCCAGTTCAAGCTCTTTTAAATTATCCGCCGCGTTTGCCTTCTCATAACCTGCATTCGTGACAACAGCAGTTTGTCTGCCGCCTACTTTCTTACCATGCAGCATTGCGAATATCTTCAGACAGCCCAGGTGGTCAGCCATGGTGTCGGCAACTACCAGCCCCGCCTGCTTCATGGCGGCACGCGCAACAGCGTACTCGCCGGCCATACTGGCAGTGTGCGACTGGGTAGCCATTTGCCCGGCAGCTGTCCTGCCCGCTTTGTAGATGACAATCGGGATTCGGCTTCGCCTGGTAATCTCAAAGAAGCGGCGGCCGGCTCCCGGTTTGAATCCTTCGATATAGATGCCGATTGCCTTTATGCCACTTTCATCCTGAAAATACTCGACAAGATCGCCGGGATCCACATCAAGCTGATTGCCGTAACTGACCGCGACTTTAGGGCATACCGAATCCTTAAGATTTGTAAGTTCGACAAGACCCAGCGCTCCGCTCTGACTGAACAGAGCGATATTTTTTTCACGCTCGAGATCAAGTTTAAACTTGGTCTCGGGAATGAAAAAGGTGTTCAGCCCCTTCGCAGGCTCTTCATCGGCATAGAGAATACCAAGACAGTTCGGTCCCATGACCCTGATTCCCGCATCAGCCGCAATTTCAGCTATCTGATCTTCAAGGTCTGAGCGGCCGGATTCAGTGAATCCCCCCGGTATAAGCAGCAGGTTTTTACATCCCAGCCCAGCAGCCTCTTTTACAACGGCAAGGCTGGCTTCAGCCGGAACAGTAACAATGACAAGCTCGGGAACTGCCGGCAGTGAGCTCAGATTATTGTAGAGTTTAACCTCGAAATCTGCAATGTCGACATTGCCGCCTTTCGGGTTCACACAGAACAGATCGTCACGCCCTATCTTCAGCATATTTGCAGCAATCACTGTGCCCGGACTATTCGGATCTGACCTGCTGACACCTACGACCGCCACCCCCGAGGGGTGGAAGAATGACGTTAGGCTCTGCTTATCCGGCCGTACACTTGTATAACAGCC
>DMKD01000232.1 GCA_003454605.1 Spirochaeta sp.
TCACCGTCATTGAGATTTAGCCCTATGCCGAGAGCAACAGAGCTGACTCTATCACGGCTTCCCTGGAACTCGGCCAGCAGACCGCCTATCTTTCTGCCTCCGCAGTCAATTCCGCCGGGCCAGTCGATCACGACATCAAGGCTGTAACGAACCCTCAGAAGTTTTACCGCTGCGGCTGTCATCACGACGGTGTAGAGCCCTAGATAGAATGCCGGGAAAGGCCTCATTCGTATTCTTGTCAGATACAGTCCTCCGTCGGGTGAACTCCAGCTGCCGCCGTTTTTATTCTGCCCCTTTGTCTGGCTTCCGGCAATTATAGTCGTACCGTCACGGCAGCCTGAATCTATCAGCAGTGAGGCTTTATGCATAGTAGAATCGAGTTCATCGTGGTATTCAATCAGTTCTGATGCTGCGCCCATCTCCCAGGGCACGGGTTTATCGGTCGATGATATCAGGCGATAACCTGTGTGGGTTGATTCTATGAGGTATCCCTTATCTTTCAACCCCGAGATAGTTTTCCAGACTGCCACCCGAGATACCCCCAGGGCGGCGGCAAGCTGCTCTCCCGATACCGGAACCTGGGAATCATGAAGGATGTCGAGAATAAGTTTTATCTTTGCAGTCTTATTGTTAACCATCTATGGTTGGCAGGTTAACGAAGGGTATGCTTCTTGTCAAGAGAGAAGGCAATTCTTATCGGTTGCAGATTATATCCGCTGCTGATGTGATGTCATCACGATGTACAAATGATACCCTATGCTCAGTGCAAAGTTCGCGGCGCAGAACCTTTGCAAGCTGTTCATCAGAATAGATAATAAGCTCAGCATCGGAAGCCGGGTTTTTCATCTCTGCAGAACTGCTGATGTCCCCTGTCAACTCAACCCTGAGCGCGTCATCTGCCTTGAAGCCTTCGGCAATAATGATTTCTGCTTCTGGAAAGAGGCTGTAAAGACCATTTCCATCTTCGAGGCGGTTCCGATAGAAGACTGTCATTGAGTTTCCTGCGTTCAGGCAGACAGCATCCGCACCGGCTTTGAAATAGCGCTCGCTGTCGCTTCCGGGCTTATCGGTCTGAAGATTCTGGTGAGCATTCTTCGCGGCGGCTGTTTTTATACCCCTGCTAAGAAGCTCAGCTATCAGTTTTTCGCAGAAGGTTGTTTTTCCGCTTCCCGACCAGCCTGTAACAGATACAATCAAAGGGTGTTTTTTTTCCATGACTTATTATATTATCAGCTTGTGGCATTAGTAAAGATAATCAGCGGAGAGAAAAACTCGGGTAAGACAAGTCTTGCCTCAAAACTTGTGATGGAATACGGCAGCCGCGGGAAAAGAGTCGCCGGTTTTCTTTCTGTCTCGGAAAGTAAGGCCAAGGATAGTTATTTTTTTAAGAATATTGAGACGGAGGAGCTGTTCAAGGCTGTAGCTGAGATTCCTCCATCAGGCGATGACGGCTGGAGGCTGTATGATTTCAGCAAGTTCTATTTTTCAGATTCCGCATTTACCGCCGCGAATTCAATTCTTGAAAAGGTTATGGATGACAAAGGGGATGATGATTCGAAAAAACCCGGGATTGTTGTTATAGATGAGATTGGGCCGCTCGAACTATCCGGACGCGGCTTTCTATACTCTGTTCAGCGGCTGATAAGAGAGTTCAGCGGTACGATCATTATTGTTATCAGAGAGAGTCTCGTGAATGAATTTATCAATCGTTTGGGACTGATAAATCCGGAGATACTCAAGCCTTGATCAGGCCCAGTAATTTGCCTTGCGCTTACTGACCTTCATTCTGAATATGCATCCTGCTATTGAGCAGGCCATTTTCAGCTCTGTCTGAGGATCCTTAGATGAAGTTATCATCACAACTCCGGAATTCATTTTAACAGCGACGTCTGTTATTCTCGTATTACTAAGCAGTGCTTTTCTAAGCATCTCTGCGCTTTCGGGGGTGATATTGTCTACCAAATAGGTGTAGGAGGTGTTTCTAGCCATACCCTATAATAGTGAAAAGTAGAAATCTTGTCAAAAAGCAAATTTTATTATTATTAGATTGAAATATTTGACTTTACAGGGTAAATTTAAGAAAATCAGAATAAAAAAGACAGGAGTATGAAAATGAAAAGGTTAGTTCTAACAGCACTTGTTATTGTATCAGTTTTACTAGTTTTCTCTTGCGGCTCAGGGAAGGTTTCCGGAGTACCCGATTTTGTCCTTAACCCCCCGATGGCAGACGATGTAATCTATGGTGTAGGTTATGGAAATCAGTCAAAATTGGCTCTTTCCAAGACTGTTGCCGAGACAAACGCACGTGCCGACATTGCCAGACAGATTGAGACAACAATACAGGCTTCAGTTACCGATTATGCACAGGAAGCCGGTGTTGATGACAGCACTCAGTTAATCAGTTTTGTTGAATCAGTGACTAGAGAAATTACCGATACCAAATTGAGCGGCGCCAAACCGGTTAAGTTCGAGCAGGATAATGACGGCGGTATCTGGGTTCTCATGCAGCTTGACAAGGCTGAAATGGTTGCCGCAGCGGAAGAAGCATTCGTACGAAACGAAGATGCAGCTTTTGCAGAGTTTAAAGCAGCTTCGGCGCTTGAGAAACTAGACTATCAGCTTAATAACAATCCTACAGTTTCAGAACCTGTAAGATAAGTAAATTTCGATGTAAAACCAAAGCTGATCAGAACTCTGATCAGCTTTATTATTTTTTCACGGGGGAATTATGTTAAAAAGAAAACATCATGGAATGAGTCTTGTATTATTAGCGACGGCTGCAGCCGCCGTTTTGCTGTTATTGGGGGCATGTTCCTCCACACCCGATAAGCCGGACTGGATGATTAATTTTCCAATAGATAATGCTTATTATATTGGTATTGCAGGTTCAAGCACAGGTGATCAGGCTGATGACAATGAAATAGCGAAACAGCGAGCTATGTCGACGCTTGCCGCAGAAATATCAGCTGAAATTATCAGCGAGATAAACATCCGAACTTCTGAAGATAACAAAGGCAATGCGGAACAGGCGGTAGAGGAAGCAATTTCACAGCATGTAGCTCAGAATCTTAAGGCCGTCGAAACAGTCGATGGATTTTATTCCCCCGAAGACGGATACTGGTATTATCTGAGACTGAATAAAGCCGAATGGATGGCCATTCAGAAACGGGAGATGGCTGATATTGAGCGCAGAGTGAAAAATCTAGTAGAGCCGGTACTCGGAAATCCGGACCGCACAATAGCCGAAATTCTCCCCGTGCTTGTTGATGGCTGGTCGATAGTGAATGAATCAACCTATCCTGGGATGATTGAAACAACCCTGGCCGGCGAGAACGGCATGCTGATCGATCTCCTTGAAAGACAGATCGCGCTTCATATCGGTTCTCTTTCAATCAATATAATCAATGAAGAAATTGCCGCGGAAGCGGGCAGGCCGGTAACTCTGCAGTTTTCTGTTAGATCCTCGAAGGAAAATAAACCCGGTCAGCTTCAGATTGACCTTGTTGATCGCAACAGCAGCGGTCTTTTTGTCAGCTGTACAACACCAACAAGTGGGAAGTACAATGACAGTATCGACCTTTCCGGACTCAATCCGGGGAAGAACTATGTCACCGCCGTACTCAATACCGATGTATTGGGATATGAAGGAAAGGCTGTGCAGCTTAATCCTCCTAAATCAGATTTCATGATCGACCTTCAGAAGATTAAAACCGGTCTCATGCTTGATTACACCGGGGATCTTGAAGAGCTTGAAAACAGGACCGGGATCTACGGAACTGTAAAGGCCATGCTGTCCGACAGTCTTCCGGTAAAGATAGAGAGCAGCGGTGATTATACTTTTGGAATAGATTTCAAACTGAATTACCGGGATGCGCCTCCGAACGATTTCGGTTTTACTATTATCTATATAAAGGCAAATATCTCGATTCTCCGCAACGGAGCTAGTGTCTATACCTATGAAACCGAAGAATATAAGGGCGCAGGGCTTAACTGGACCCAGGCAAACACAAAGGGCCTCGAGAAACTTTTCGAACAGTTCAGTGCCAATGGAGAATTCTCTGATGAGGCGGGAAAGGCTTTCACCATAGACTAAAAAATATTAACTCCATCATTGGTCCGGTATCGCCATTTGAGTGATTCCGGACTTTTTTTATTGTTCCAGAGAAATACAAAATGGGCTCTTGAACTCATGCCTGATTTTATATAGGATCACCATCCGGCGGTCGCAGTTACCCGCCTTAACAAAACGACGGAGGCAATAAGGTGAATATTCTTCTATGGTTTGTAATGCTTATTATAAACTTCGCGGCAATTATGCTCGCATACAGGCTTTGGGGAAAGCTTGGACTCTTCATATGGATACCAATCTCGGTAATAGCAGCTAATATACAGGTTGTGAAAACAGTTGAAATCTTCGGATTTATCGCGACACTCGGAAACATCGTTTATGCGACATCCTTTCTGGTCACCGATATTCTCAACGAAAATTACGGCAGGAAAGAGGCTTCAAAGGCTGTAGGGATAGGGTTTTTTGCGCTTATTTCGATGACTGTACTCATGCAGTTTGCTCTGCGTTTTTTACCACATGAGTCGGATTTCGCTCAAGGCAGCCTACAGACAATTTTTGGAATCCTGCCGCGAATCGCTTTAGGTTCTCTTACAGCCTATGCGCTCTCACAGCTGCACGATGTATGGTCTTATAACCGGCTTAAAGTACGCCGCCCCGGCAGAAAGTTCATATGGCTGCGGAACAATGTATCAACGATGATCAGTCAGCTGATAGACAGCATAGTTTTTACGCTCATTGCCTTTGCCGGAGTGTTTGAGTTTGCCGTGCTGATTGAAATTCTGCTGACCACCTATCTGTTTAAATGGATAGTGGCGGCTGCAGATACCCCCTTCATCTATCTGGCCCGCAGCTGGAAAGATAAAGGCCTGGTTGAGTAGATCGCAAAAAGCCCCGACAAAATCTGTCGGAGCTCTGTTTTTTGATCTGATATACAGTTGTTATAGTGTATCTACATCATCAGCGTAATTAACGCCCGAAACTTCGAATCCGTGCATGTTCATGAAATCAGCATGATAACCGGCGATATCGCTTACTTCTTCGATATTTTCATCGGTTGCCATTTCCCAAATCTCAGAAACAGCATCCTGAACATCATCGAGCATCTCCCAGTCATCCATTCTTATACGGTTTTCTTCATCGATGGTCAGCTCACCGCCGTACACACCGCGAAAAAATCGGTCCATCTGTTCTATACATCCTTCATGAAGCTTTTTATCTTTCATAACCTTGAACAGAATTGAGATGTACAATGAAATAGCAGGAATGACTGCTGCAGCCCTTGTCACGAGAGCCTTGTTTACTGATGTTAATGCGCTTCCGCCGAGGGCAGCCGCAAGCTGATCATCGAGTCTGCGCGCAGTCGCTTCAAGATCCTTTTTAGCATTGCCGATAGTCCCGTTACGGTAGATGGGGGTTGTAACCTCAGGTCCGATGTATGAGAAGGCGGTAGTTTTTACCCCTTCGGAAAGTGCATCCGCCTTAAGCAGGGCATCCATCCACAGCTGCCAGTCTTCGCCGCCCATGACCTTAACGGTGTCTGCAATCTCATCTTCATCGGCGGGACCAATCTCCATCGAGATTATCTTACCGCTCATTGTGTCGAGGGCGCGTGATTTATAGCCGGTGCCTATTGGTTTAAGAGCTGAACGGTACATTAT
>DMKD01000233.1 GCA_003454605.1 Spirochaeta sp.
AATAATGCCGGCATCACCCGCGACGGCCTTTCTTTCATGATGAAAGATGATGCATGGAACGACGTAATTGAGACGAATCTCTCAAGCGTCTTCTACCTTTCAAGACCCGTTTCGAGGTCAATGGCAAAGAAACGTGCGGGCTCAATCATTAACGTAAGTTCAGTAGTCGGCATAATCGGTAATGCCGGTCAGTGCAACTACGCTGCTGCAAAAGCTGGTATTATCGGTTATACAAAGAGCCTCGCCCGAGAAACTGCAGGAAGAGGCGTCAGAGTTAATGCGATTGCTCCAGGATTCATTCAGTCTGACATGACAGATGCAATACCTGAAGCAGCAAAAGAAGAGCTTAAAACAAAAATACCTTTCGGTAGAATCGGAAATCCGGAAGAAGTAGCGAATACAGTTTTATTTTTGGCATCAGAAATGTCGTCATATATTACCGGACAGGTTATCGGTATTGACGGCGGAATGGGAATGTAAGGAGATTAGGATGAAGAAAAGAGTAGTAATTACAGGACTTGGAACAATAAACTCACTTGGTCACAATGTTGACGATTTCTGGAAGGCTATCAAAGCCGGTGAATGCGGTGTTGGCCCTATCACCAGAACTGATGTTTCTCAGCATGCCACCAAGGTGGCGGCTGAAGTTAAAAATTTCAAAGCCTCAGAGATGATGGACAAGAAAGACGCAAGAAAGATGGCACTCTGTACTCAGTTTGCAGTAATTGCAGCAGGCGAGGCTCTTAAGGATGCCGGCATGACTGAAGGCACTTTCGACCCTGAAAGAGTCGGAACAATTCTAGGTAACGGAATCGGCGGATTCGAGGTGAACGAAGCTTCACATTTTGCCGTTTTTGAGAAAGGTCCAGGAAGGACTCCTCCAATGACAATTCCAAAATTGATCACAAATGAGATTCCCGGCAACGTCGCTATTACATACGGACTAAAAGGCCCTTGCTGGGTTGTAACCACAGCTTGTGCATCTGCAACCGATGCTATCGGTAATGCAGTAATGACTATTCAGGCCGGCCGTGCAGATGCAATGGTTACCGGAGGTTCAGAAGCAAGCATCACTCAGCTTGGTGTTGCCGGTTTTAATGTAATCGGTGCACTTTCAACCAAGTACAATGATGAACCCAAAAAATCAAGCCGTCCCTTCGACAAGGATAGAGATGGATTTGTAATCGGCGAAGGCGCAGGCTGTATTGTTATTGAAGAACTTGAACACGCAAAGACCAGGGGAGCAACCATATACGCAGAAATTGCCGGTTATGGCAACACCTGTGACGCTCACCACCTTACAGCACCTAATCCCGAAGGAGAAGGCGCAACCCGTGCCATAAAGATTGCTCTTGCTGATGCCGGTATGAAACCGGAAGATATCGACTANNGTAAATGCGCATGGTACATCAACACCGACTAATGACCCGATTGAAACGAAATCAATCAAAGATGCTCTCGGAGAACATGCTTATAAAATCAAGGTTTCTTCAACCAAGGGAATGACCGGTCACTGTATCGGCGGTGCCGGTGCTATTGAGGCAATTGTCTGTGTGAAGGCTATACAGGACAGCTTTTATCCTGCTACAATAAACCTCGACGAGCCCGATCCTGCATGTGATCTTGACTATGTTCCTAATGTAGGCGTTGAAGGTAATATCGACGTTGCGATGTCAAACTCGCTAGGTTTCGGCGGTCACAACTCTATTGTAATCATTAAGAAATACGCGGAGTAAAGAATGTCAGATGAAATTAAAAAATTGCTTCCTCATAGAGAACCGTTTCTCTTTGTTGACTCAATTGATGTGAATGAAGACGGTACCTACACAGGATATCGAAAATTCACAGATAATGATTTCTTTTTCAAGGGGCATTTTCCGGATTATCCGGTTGTTCCCGGGGTCATCCTCGTTGAAACTATGGCTCAATGCGGTGGCGCAGGAGTCGCTAAAGCCGGCCTTATTCCTACCGGACAGATTTTCTTCTTTGCTACGGCTGAGAAGGTCAAGTTCAGGAATCAGGTCAGACCCGGAGATACTGTAAGAATCGAGATTGAAAACATGAGAATTTCAAAATCGATGGTTAAGCAGTCGGGAAAAGCCTTTGTAGGTGAAAATGTCGCCGCTGAAGCAACCTGGCTATGTCTTATAGGCAGCGCCGACAATATGAAATAACAACGGCCGGCAATTGCCGGCCTTATTTTTTTCTGCGGTAGAGCAGGAATGGAGATAATGTGGTAATAACACCCCGAATCAGAAACAATATCTGCCTCACAGCGCATCCTGCGGGCTGCGCAGCAGAGGTCAAGAGGCAGATCGATTACGTTAAGGGTAATGGAGCAATACAGGGTACCAGGAGTGCCCTTATAATAGGCTCATCTACAGGATACGGATTATCATGCCGTGTTGCCGCGGCATTCGGATGCGGAGCATCTACCATCGGTGTTTTCTTTGAAAAGGCTGGCGCTGAGAACAGGCCGGGAACCCCCGGTTACTATAATATGAAAGCATTTGACAGAGAAGCAGCGGAAGCCGGATTGTTTTCTAAGAGCATAAACGGAGACGCATTCTCAAATAAGCTTAAACAGGAAACTATTGAAGCAATAAAGGAAGGTCCCGGCAAGGTTGATCTTGTCATATACAGCCTCGCTTCCGGGGTCCGGGTTGATCCGGCCGACGGGATAATGTACCGTTCAGCTCTT
>DMKD01000383.1 GCA_003454605.1 Spirochaeta sp.
GTCATCATTCCGGCAAGCGGTTCAGGCAGACCGGCTTCGCCCGCTGCGGCAGCAATTGTTTTTTCAGGCCGGGGAAAATCAATTTTTTTACCCCCGAAATTTTCATCAACCCTCATGTTGATGAAGCTGTTCACTTCATTCATGCCGCCGCCGAGAATCGCAGAAGACAGAGTCTTTACAGGCCGGTCAAACTCAAGACTGAAATAATCGCGGGTGATACGCCAGCTAATATTCAAATCTGCTCATCTCCCCGCCTGAACCATCAAGCCCGAATATGACATATCCGTCTCCGCTCCTGTATTCCTTCATGGAAACACCAAACACCTTTTTTATTGTACTTCGGGTAAGAAAATCTGCCGGTGCGCCGGAGCAGACACATTCGCCCTCATCCAGCAGAATACCATGATCGGCATAGAACAAAGCCTGATTCAGATCATGCAGTACAGCAATGACGGTCTTGCCCTTATGCACTTCCTCCTTAAGCAGGTTCAGCAGCATAGTCTGATGCTTCAGATCAAGATGGTTCCCCGGCTCGTCAAGCAGTAGAACATCTGTCTGCTGAACCAGAACCCTCGCCAGCAGTACGCGCTGGTATTCGCCGCCGCTCAGACTTTGTATTGACCGCTTTCTGTACGGGATAAGCTCTAGCCGATTAATTACCTCATCAACCGCCTGCTTATCGCTTTTTGATTCGCCGGAAAACAATCCCTGATATGGATATCGGCCCATTGAGATCATTTCCTCAACTGTGTAATCAAAGGTAATTTTACTAATCTGAGGAACCATCCCCATCATACGGGCCCTCTCCTGCGGCGGGATCGAGGTGACTTCACGTCCGTCGACGGCTACACTGCCGGCAGCAGGCTTTATTAAGCCGTTTATAAGCGAAAACAGCGTTGATTTGCCCGATCCGTTGGGGCCGGTAAGAACCATAAAAGTTCCGGATTCAATATCTATACTGACAGGCTTAAGATGAAAGCCCTGCCTGTAGCGGAACTCGGCATTTTTGATGGTTATTTTCATCCGGAGACCTCCCGACGCTTTCGTCTGAGCATGATAAGAAAAAACGGTCCGCCGATGAAAGCAGTAATTACACCCACCGGGATCTCCCTGGGCGCCATCACGCTTCGTGCTGCAATATCAGCAAGCATCATCAGGCATGCTCCCCCTGCAGCTGCTGCGGGCAGAAGTTTTCGGTGATCAGAGCCCGTGAAAAGTCTCAGCAAATGAGGGACAATGAGTCCGACGAAACCTATTATACCTGATGTTGAAACCACAGCCGCAGTAAGCAGACAGCTGATCAACAGGAAAAACATCCCTGCCGCCTCAGGATTGATTCCGAGAGAATGAGCTTCACTGGTGCCCAGTGACAGTATGTTCAGTTTCAAGGCATTTATGTTTATTATTATAATACAGATGATTACCACGCCGGCTGATATCCTGACCTTGTCCCAGTCTGCATAGGAAAAAGAGCCCATCATCCAAAATACGATTCGTTCCATCTTATCCTGATTCAATATCATCAGAAACGATATTATCGCCTGAAAAATGTATCCGATTGCTATTCCGCCCAATAGCAGATTTGTGAAATTCCCACGACTTCTGCCGCTTATTAAAATAACCAGCAGAATTGTAACCATAGCACCGATAAAGGCAAAAACAGTCACAGTTCCGATGTTTCCGATAAACATTCCGGCTCCGATAATTATCGCAATCGTGGCACCTAATGAGGCACCTGAAGAGATACCGAGGAGATAGGGTTCGGCAAGGGGATTTTGAAACACAGCCTGAAAAACAGCGCCTGCCGTAGCAAGCCCAGCACCGGTGATTGCTGCAAGAAGAATACGGGGCAGCCTGATTTGCAGGATGATAGTCTTTACGGTTGCAGACAAGTTGTAATCAGCAAGGCCGGTGTATTCAATCACAGCCTTCACAGCTGTGATAAAATCGATGTCGGCAGCACCGAAGGCCGCCGACACAAATATTATCACTGGAATGAGAAGTGATAATATTATCGCAGCATAATTTTTACTCCGAGAAGATCGCATTCAGCTGCTCTATTCCTTCAATGAGCCTGGGACCCTGACGGGATATCTTATCTTCATTTATTCCGTAAACCCTGCCGTTTTTAACAGCTGAAAGGTCGGAGTAGAAGGGAGAGCTTACGAAGACATCTTTAAGAGCCTCACCAACAAGGATAATTTCAGGCTGCTGCTCAACAATCTTTTCAAGCGAGTATGACCAACCGCTTACATCAGCAGCAATGTTCTCACCTCCGGCAACTTCGATCAGCTGTCCAACGAAGGTATCGCCTCCGGCAGTCCAGTCGCCGCCCTCTCCGAATCCTATTGCATAATAGACAGTGGGTTTTGATTCAAAGGTTGCAGCTTCTTCTTTAAGAACAGAATAGCGGGCGCTCATTTCATTAACAAGTGTTTCTGCCTCGGCTTCAGCACCAAGATCAGCACCAACCGAATTGATGACATCATAGACTCCCTCAAATGACTGGGGACCGTAGTAATACCGCACATCAAGTCCGGCTTTAACGAGCTGGTCGGCAATATCTTTCGGTGCATGAGTAGACGCGATGATAATATCCGGCTCCAGAGCGATAATAGCCTCTATGCTGGGCTGCTGAATTGAACCTACAGTCTCGACCTCGGCAACCTCAGGCGGATAATTACACCAGTCGGTTCTGCCTACAAGTGTATCACCCTTGCCGAGAGCGAAGATGACCTCCGTGATATTCGGAGCAAGTGATACAACCCTCTTCTCTTGTTCAACAGGTTCAGAGGCAGGAGCTTCCTGAGCTCCTCCTGCAATGACCATGACGGGGAACAGCACCAGTAATAATACCAGGGTTACTGCGATTTTTCTTAGATTCATTATTTTCCTTCCTTTTGACCGGGAAAGGAGACAGTTGACCTGCACGGCGGGTGCTTTCAGGTGTATTGACTCTATCCTCGAAGTCCATGAAATATGGCTGCATTTAATGTTTTCTGACTTTAACAGTGGCGGGCCCGTGAAGGAATTACACCTTGCTTCCCATTAACGCATTAGTATATTTACATAGAATCAGGCTTATTTCAAGCCGCCGATGAATATATTAGTCATTTTACAGCGAGCGCGAGCATTCGCTCTGCTTTGTGATCGTAGGGGCGGCCGTCTAAGGCTCCGTAAAATCTCACCTCAGAGAAACCGGCATCAGTAAGCAGTTCGGCCATCTCTACGGCTGAATACAGCCTGTGCCGAAATACCGTTTCATAAAGAACGGCCTGTTTGTCATGCTTATCACTTAGAAAGAGCCAGCGATTCTCAATATGCGTCCATCCGTCTGGAATTTTATATTCAAGCATGATTAGATAACCATCGCGCTGAAACCATTCGGTCTCTTTAAAATGCAATGCGGCAGTTTCCTTTCCGATTGTATCGATCAGAAAGCTTCCGCCCTGACGCAGAGACTTACAGGCATTCTCACAGAAACGGAGATCATCTTCCTCATCATCAAAATATCCGAATGAGGTGAAATAATTCATCGCAAAATCATAGCTGTCTTCATGCACGAAGCTGCGCACATCCTGTTTTACAAAATTAACATCTGCTCCCGCTGCCACAGCTTTCGCCCTCCCCTGTTCGAGGTAGGGCTCAGTAATATCTACTCCGGTAACCCTGTGCCCTTTTTTAACAAACTCAATCCCGTGCCGACCCTCGCCGCAGCAAAGATCCAGAATATCGGAAGAAGGTTTTACTCCGGCCAGTTTTAATATCTGCTCAGCTTCAAGCGGAGTATCTTCCATCCTGTCCGGATCATACATCAGCGGCTTATAAAGCTGCCAGAACTCAGGATTCTTAAACCAGTTTTCATGATCATCTATAAACACATCCGCCTCCTTGAAATTTAGCTCATTTCATGATACTCAGTGAAGTATGGATTTACAACAGCAAAACGATAAAATCATCTTCCCAATCTCTTTCAAACTTAAAATTATAAGCATTATCTACGATACTGATAAATCAGCCTTCGACAGGTTCGATAATATCCTTGACTCCCGAGGCATCAACCACTCTAACTGGGACAGCAAACCCAGCAGCGGGGGCAAATACTCAAGCTACAGAGTGGATATTACTGTTAACGACAACGAGACCTTTCAGCAGCTCTATGCCGATCTCGGCAAGGTTGAAGGAGTGAAATGCGTCATATAGAAGCCGTACCCGAGATTCCTGCATGCAAAAAAACGACATTGTGCTTGCTGCACCCTGTACGGAAACAAAAAGGGCTGCGAAGACGCAGATTTTTTGTTTCCGCACAGGGCCCCGCAGCCGGATCATTTACATGCAGTACTCTCGAACACACCCATTCCTGCAGAGACTTAAATGAGCGATAGCCGGGTGTCAAATAAAATTGCCTTTCTGTTAAAGGAAGATGTTGATTTCATTGAAAAGATGGCTGCTGAATACAGGCTAAGTTTTCAGGACTGCAGGCAGCTTGAGATCATTGCATCCGATTTGAGGCGCTGGGATGAGGGAACACTTAAAACCATATGGTATGATCCGGAAAATCCCAGGGTACAAGGCAAAGATCGCAGAAAGAAGGCTATGGATGCCGTCAAAGACTGCTGGGAAAACCTCAAAAGCGATCCCAAGGATTATTCCGGTTTCAAACCTGATTACAAAGCAGCCCCTGTGGATAGCAGGCTCTCGGAACAGCCTGCCGGGAATCCCATCCTCGGGAGATGCCCGGTTGCATCCGAGAAAACCCGATGCTGCAATCTACAGACTCTGGATGCTGTAATTAATTGCGGATTCGACTGCAGTTACTGCTCTATTCA
>DMKD01000107.1 GCA_003454605.1 Spirochaeta sp.
CGACGATAATCGGTATGATCACAGTTGAGCCGAACTGTGTCAGGAACTGCTGGGCTCCGAGAAGAAAGGAGAGTCCCCATTTCGGTTTTGTACCGATTGGATATACTACCCATCCTTCACCTTTTTTTGCTTCGTCGCTCATAAATCCTCCAAAAAAATATATTAAGAACAGAACATAACAGAACTGTTTCTTTCAGAAAAAAAGGAAAACCTTTTTTTTTGATTCCATTTGTCTTTCGCGGTTTGTGCTTGTGTGATTTGTTTTATTGGCAAATAACTATCTAAGTTAAACATAAATTGATTCATCATAATAACCGTAATCACTGCACTAAGTCAATCTTTTATCAGATCCGTGTCAGACAATAGATAGAGTTTAAGTTACAAGTCTGAGATTCGTCAAGTTAAATTTAACAAAAAATGTTTGCGCTAAAAAAAACTATTAAATTTACAATATATGGCCTTGACCTGAGCCAAAAAGGGTATTACTGTGTCTCTATGATCGGTTAGGTCATTGTCTGACAATATAATAGAGGTGGAGGAACGCTAAATGGCAGATCCCAAAGAAGCCGCTGCTTATATAGCAGGTTTGGTAGAGAGAGCACAGGCTGCTCAGAAAAAGATTGAGTTCGCAACTCAGGAACAGGTTGACGACATGTGTGTCAGAATTGCATGGGCCGGTTGTAAACCGGAATTTGCAAAGAAGCTCGCTGAGTTCGCTGCAGAAGAATCAGGAATGGGTAACGGTCCTGATAAGATAGGTAAGATTTACGCAAAGGTAAAAGGAACGCTTCGAGACATGAGAGGCGAAGCTTCTGTAGGTCTTGTCGAGATTGATGATGAAAAGGGTCTGCTTAAGTATGCAAAACCTGTTGGTGTTGTTGGAGGTCTTGTTCCTTGTACCAACCCCGAAGCTACTCCCTTTGCTAAAGCACTGAGTGCAATAAAAACAAGAAACGCAATCATTCTTGCTCCGCACCCCCGAACAAAGGGCACAAACAAAATGGCAGTTGACGCTATTCGAGCTGCTCTTAAGACTAATGGTTTTCCGGAAGACCTTGTAATCGGTGTAGAAGAGGTTTCTGTGGAAGCAACCGGTGAGCTTATGAAGCAGAGCGACCTCGTTCTCGCGACTGGCGGAGCAGGTATGGTTAAGGCCGCATACTCAAGTGGAACCCCCGCTTACGGTGTAGGTGCTGGAAATGCAGTAAGTATTATTGCAGATGACGCAGATCTTGCCGATGCGGCAAACAAAATTAAGAGGTCGAAGATTTTCGATCACGCTACAAGCTGTTCTACAGAGAACTGTGTACTTATTCAGGAAGACATTTATGACGATATGCTTAAAGCACTTGAGGCCGAAGGCGGTTACTACGCTGTAGGTGCAGAGAAAGAAGCGCTTCAGGCTGTTATGTGGGAAAACGGAGTTCTTTCAAGGCACATTGTTGCACAGCCTGCACAGAAGATTTCAAAACTTGCAAAACTTAATATGGGTGAAGATAAATGTTTCATCATGGTTCCCGAAGATGGAATCGGCAAGGAACATCCGTTCTCAGGTGAAAAGCTTTCTCCTGTAACTACACTTTACAAATACAAGACTTTTGATGATGCTGTCAAACTTGTAAATGATATTACCGACTATTCCGGTGCTGGACACTCATGCGGTATTCACACTGAAGATGAAAGAAAGGTAAAAGAGCTCGGAAGACGTGTTAAGGTTGCCAGAATTATGGTTAACCAGCCGCAGTGTCTCGCTAACTCGGGTGCATGGACAAACGGGATGCCTATGTCAATGACCCTCGGCTGCGGAACATGGGGCGGAAACATTGCTTCTGAAAATATCACATGGAAGAACCTCCTTAACTACACTTGGGTTTCTTTCGAGATTGAAAATACAATGCCTTCTGACGAAGAACTCTTCGGCAAGGTAATGAACGACTAAATATAAAGCTGAAAAAGGGGGCCTTCGGGTCCCGTTATTTTTAACTATTAAAAACAAGGAGGCTATATTATGGCTGGTGAAGATATCAGGGCTCTTGATAAGAAATATAATATGCACTCATGGAGTGCTCAGAAGGCACTTAACCCAATAGTGGTTGAGAAAGCTGAAGGCATCTTTTTCTGGGATGCCGACGGTAAGAAATATTACGATATGTCATCTCAGCTTGTTAACATGAACATAGGTCATGGAAACAAGAAAATTATTAAAGCAATACAGGATCAGGCTGAGAAAATGCCTTTTATAGGTCCTGCTTATGCTGCTGATGTAAGATCTGAACTTGCAAGAAAAATTATTGAAGAAGTTGTACCTGAGATGGGAAAAGTCTTTTTTACAAATGCAGGTGCAGAAGCAAACGAAAATGCTATTAAGATAGCTAGACTCTATACTGGTAAGCAGAAGATTTTCAGTGGATACCGTTCATATCATGGTGCAACTTATGCAGCAGCTAACCTCACGGGTGAACCTAGAAGATTAGCGTCTGAACCGGGAATCCCCGGTTTTGTAAAGTTTTTTAATCCGTACATTGAAAGAGAACCGGTTATCAAATTTGAAAGTGAAGAACAGTATTCAGAATATTGTCTTGCAAAACTTGAAGAGCAGATTATCTGGGAAGGTCAGGACAATATTGCAGCCTTATTTCTCGAAACTGTTGTCGGTTCAAATGGTATACTTATTCCGCCTAAGGGCTATCTTGAAGGTGTTAGAGCTCTATGTACCAAATATGGAATCATGATGGTTTGTGATGAAGTAATGTCAGGTTGGGGAAGAACCGGTGAATGGTTCGCTTACATGAACTGGGATGTAGTCCCTGACATTATTACTTTTGCTAAGGGTATTACTTGTGGTTATGTCCCAATTGGCGGTGCTATAGTTTCAAAAGCAATTGCTGAACACTTTGAAGAAAATGTTCTCATCTGCGGTCTTACATATAATGCTCACCTGATGGGATGTGCTGCTGGTATTGCAACTATCGATGAATATAAAAACCTAGATCTTATTAACAGATCAAAGAAAATGGGACCGGTTCTGGCTAAGCATATGGCTGAACTTCAGGCTAAGCATCCGAGTGTTGGCCCATGCAGAAACATCGGTCTCTTCGGAATGGTTGAGTTTGTAGACAAGAACGACGGACCGCTTGTTCCGTATGCAAAGGATCCGAAAGGTTTGATGAAACAGATTGTTGGAAAGCTGCGCGAAAACGGAGCTACAACCTACTCACATGAGAATATGATTTCGGTTTCACCGCCGTTAATCATTACTGAAGAGGAACTAAAAGAACTGTTTGTAATCCTTGATAAGGTTGCAACCTGGGTAGATGAAAATCTTCTCTAAGAAAAATCTGTTTTAGTTTTAATACATCAGGCTGTTTTCCGTTTGGAAGACAGCCTTTTTGGTTTTCCTGGCAAAGCCGGTAAACCCGGTTTCTTGAAAGAAAGAGATGACACCCCTACTTATGTTTAACAATCTCTGATGCGTGCTTGAGGATAATATCGTCTACAGGTAGCCTTATAGATACGACTGAATAAGCTGTATCCTCTTTGAAAAATATTCTTTACGTCTTTTGTTAAATACGCCGGGATCTCCGCTTATTCCTACCGAGGCCGGATTCAGTTTTTTAAGCCTCTCCTGGAGATCGGAAAGATGGTCCTGCCAGCTCATGTCGGAATGAATGCTTGATTTGGGTGCATGTTTCATTATGCTGAGATAATCTGTACCCGAGGTTTTACGAATAAGCGCAAGCATTATGAGATCCTGGGGGCTCATTTCTTCCAAAGTTTCGGCAAAGTCATTTCCATATTCATCATAAAGACTACGGTAAAAATCTTCAAATTCTTCTTCAGCCTTTTTATAATCACCAAGCTCATAGTAGAGTTCGGGAAGAAGAGTGAACCCTTTTTCCAGCATATAATTTCTGCAAAAATCACTGTTCAGAAGATCTTTTGCCTTTTCAAGATCTCCATGTTCAAGATATGTAGAACCAATGAAGAAACCGAGGATGACATCATTCGTTTTACGGTAACCCTCTGAAATAATTTCGAAACGGTCTTTGAGATTCTCAGCTTCGCTGTAATTTAGAAAATAATCAAGATAAACTTCCGGCTGCATTGGAAACTTATTTAAAGCTTTATCTAAAAGTGCATCAGATTTTTCTGTTTCTTTACGGCTCCGGTGGTAGAGAGCGCTGTCGATAAGTCTTTTCCATGGGGCGGTTTTTAAGTGGGGGACAAAAACTCTGAAGAAGATTACCAGCAAAAAAAGTGCGCCGGGAAGTAAAATTAGTTTAAGCATTGATTCTCCTATTAAAATGTCCTGCTAAAAGCTGCAACGCGGCTTTTAGCAGGCAGGTATAATAAGTGAAGTTTGCTCCAGCAAACTTCAAAATAAAAAATAACATGGAGGTTATTTTTTATTACTATTAAAGAAGTTGAAATTTTCCGGTAACAGCGTCAACAATAACCTTGAAGCTGTGCCTGTCTCGATTAGTACATTTTACAATCCAAAACGGTTTATAGACAAGACTTTCTTTTTTTATCTTGGAATCAGGGGCGAAGAGAACTTTTGTATTGTGTATCGATGAATGAGTCAGGTATGTTCTTGCAGTTTTTACAGCCTCTTCAGGGCTGTAATCATGTTCAAGAACGCTGTTTTTCAGAACTTCGGCCTCATATAATTCAAACTTATCAGTTGTAGCTGCATGATTATTTATTAAATCAACAAGGCACGAAGCCTTCGTTTTACGACTTTTACCGAAAAGAGTTTTTACTGTGAATTCGAATAGTATCCAGTAGTATGGGTAATAAATCAGTTTCTGAACCTGAACAGAATACTGTTTTGAATAGTTTGATACAATATTTTGGGCATCATTTTTTTCAATTGAAAATGGAATCACATTAACAATTGTTTTTACAGATTCAAGTTCAGTATTATTAAGCATTATTTAATTCTCCAAAAAAGACCGCCCCCCATACGTAAAGAGGGCGGGAATAATTTGCGACGAGCAAATAAATTATTAGTCTTTGTCTATTTTCTTGTTTATACCATTTGCTTCCTGAGCAAGATTAAAATCAGACTTTGCAAGCATTTCTTTGGGTATTGGACCAACTTTAACAACCTCATTCATAGCTTTGATGATGTGATCAGCTACAGGTGATGATTTTTGAGTTGCAAGACTTACAACAATCATCAGTGTCCATGAAACAATGAGTCCACCAAGCATGGAATTCATTGGAACATTTAATTTTGTAAAAAGGAATGCAGTAAGAGCACCACCAACGATAGAGGCAATTGCTCCCGGAGTATTAGCCTTTTTCCACCATACTGCACATACGTAAGCAGGCATGAAAGCACTACCAAGTACTGAAGTAGTGAAAATAACTACAGAAAAGATTCCCGGCGGTTGAAAAAGTGCAACAAGTAATCCTACTATTCCAATAACTGCAACTAAAATTCTTGAAACCCATACCATATGATTGTCAGTAGCTTTTGGGTAGAAGAAACGCTGAAAAATGTCTCTTGATGCAATTGTACCAACCTGGAGCAGTATTGAATCTGCTGTAGACATAATAGCAGCCATAATAGCGGCCATAACAATACCGGTAACTGCAGCAGGAAGAAGTTCGCCGGCAAGGGTGAATATTGCCATTTCAGGATCAGCAAGGTTAGGAAGAGCAACAATAGCAAAAATACCAAGCAAATATGGGGCCGTTACAAAGAACAGATTCCAGATTGTTGAATAAACACCAGCCATTCTTGCTGTCTTAGGGCTCTTCATAGCCATATGTCTTGTAACTACATGAGGCCAGCCCATGTACCCTACAGAGAATATCAGAATGGCACCTAGGAGATCGCTCCAGGCGTATTGATTTGCAAGATCCTTTCCCCAAATTGAGAGATATGTAGGATCTATTTTAGCAATAGATTCATTGACTGCTGTAAATCCTCCAACTTCAATCAGAGTGGCTGTGAAAATCCAGACCATACCGAGAACCATAACCAGGCTCTGGAAGAAGTCTGTATATGCTACAGCAAAATATCCTCCCATAAACGTGTAAAGCATTATGATACCTACAGCTATTGCAAGTGCAGCGCCGTATGGAAGACCTGTAACAAGAGCCATTCCTTTACCGCCGGCAATGAACTGTGCCAGAACATAAAAGAAAAGCAGAAATACCGAGAGCACACCGCTTATGAGACGGACAGCAGCATGAGGGTAACGATGTTCAAGATACTCGATAGAAGTCAATGAACCTAGAATCTTGGACAATTTTCTCATTCTACGTCCAATAACGGACAAGTTTACAACTCCGCCTCCTATGTCACCAGAAGCATAGAAAATTGACCAGTAACCTGTTGTGAATCCTGCGGAGCCTCCTCCGAGAAACATATAGCCGCTCATAGATGTTGACTGTAGAGTCATTGCAGTAACAAGAGGTCCAACCTGGCGACCACCTAAGAGGTACCCTTCAAGATCCTTTGCTCCGCCCTTTTTTACAGCCCAAAAACCAATAGCAACTACAACTACGTAATAAAATATAAGAAAAATAAGAACAACTGCATTCATCAGCTCTTACCCCCCTCATTTTCTGAGTCATCTACCCAATTTCTGGTCTTTAAAAAGAAAACCAGCGTGTAGAGTAGCCAGAAGATTGGAAATCCAAACAGCACAAGTGCTGTTAATCCTGGTAGTCCAAACATACTCCCTCCAAAAAAAATTTTATTTAGACCTTTATGTCTAAATTTAGATTAGATGTGAAGTGGATCTACTGTCAAGAGGGAAAATAACCTATATTATCCACTTTAGTCCCACTAATTGAAAAAAAATGAAATTTGTGTTAATCTAGGCCAATGACCGAAAAAGAATGTTTTGACAGGTTGATTGAAGTTATATATCCTGCTGGATTTATATGTCCGAATTGCGGAAGAACCCAATCCTGGTCGAAACCTCAGAGAAGGATAATCATTTGTAAGAGCTGTAGAAGGGAAATCTCGCCACTTGCCGGCAGCATGTTCAGTAGGAGTCATATATCTCTTGAAACATGGTTTAAAATGATATATATGCTTACCTCATCCCCAGAGAGGGTTATTACAGCTAAGAATATATTTGAAGAACTGGATATGGGCTCATATCGAACTGCCTGGGAAGCTCTCAATAAAATCCGTTTTTCAATAAGCCACAATGAACCCAGGATTAAATTGAGAGGAATCATAGAGTTTGATGAAATGGTTGTTTCAGGTATCGGCAGTGAATACAATAAAGTGAGTATTCTCGGCGCTCTGGAAATAGAAGGTGAGAAAAGATTAACCCTTCAGATGATAAAGAATCCTGATGAGATGAATATAAAGGATTATCTGAAGCATAAGTTCAGCAACAAGGTTACTGTAATTACTAATCCGGAAAAACTCTATATAAGGAACTGGCTGGTATTGAACAGGATAAGGCAAAAGAGTGCTGTAAAGCATTACGGTGCAAATTTTATGAGTATACACATCATTCTTCAGGATGTACGATACGGGTTAAAAAACGGTCATCATAGTATCTCAGAAAAATATCTTCAGAGGAACCTTGATGAATATGTATTTACTTTTAACCACAATAGCAGCAGGGATCGTGCATATGAAAAAGTTATTGACTACATGGTAAATACAAAAATCACCTCATATCGTGAGGCAGAGAAGATAAAAAGATCATTTCTTTCTATTATAGCGGGTGAATAATGGGTGAATATAAAAAAAGGGGGCATCCTACTTCTAAGATACCCCCCCAATATTAATCAATTTGAAAATACTATTCGTCGTACTGACCGACGATGATGTCTCTCTTGTTGGGTCCGCCTTCAACATATTTTGCCTCGGAACCAAGACCAAACTGATCCTCGGGTTTGAATACAACCTTACCCGGAGTGATACAGTCTGCAACGGGACAAACATGAAGACAGAGCTGACAGCCGACACATTTATCTTCGTCAATTTCTACCTTTCTGTTTTCAGCATCCCAGGTGATTGCCTGGTGTGCACCGTCAAAACATGAAATATAACAGCGTCCACAGCCGACACACTTGTCGTAATCAATCTTGGGATAAACTTTGAAGTCACGTTCAAGATCTTCAGCAGGAACAATGTTATTAAGTGCTTTGCCGCAGAAATCATCGATAGATTTGTAGCCCTTTTCTTCCATCCAGATTGAAAGACCGCTTATCATATCTTCTACAACTCTGAAACCGTACTGCATTACAGAGGTGGTGAACTGAAGGTTTGTACAACCGAGAGAAATGAACTCGGCACAGTCTTCCCAGGTCTCAATTCCGCCGATACCTGAGATAGGTATGTCTTTGAGGAAGGGATCCTGTTTCATATTTGCGATGAATCTCAGAGCTATCGGCTTGGCAGCTGCACCTGAATAGCCGGAAACAGAGGACTTGCCGTTAACAACAGGAAGTGCAGTCATCTGATCAAGGTCAATATGGGTAATCGCCTTGATTGTATTGATTGCAGCAATTGCGTGGCCGCCGGCCTTGATGGCTGCAGTAGCTGGAACTTCCATTAACTCAATGTTCGGAGTCATTTTAAGCATTATAGGAACATCAGTTCCTGCAAGAGTTGCTTTAGTGAATTTTTCAATGAGTTCAATGTTCGCACCGACATCCGAACCCATGTTTTCCTGAGTCATCTGAGGACAGGAGAAGTTACATTCAATGATGTCTGCACCAGCTTCTGTAACGTCTTTAGCAAGCTTGGTCCAGTCTTCTTCATTTGAACCCATGATTGAAACGATCAGACATTTTGTCGGATAGTCTTTTTTAAGCTGTCTCAGGAAGTGCATATTCTCTTCATATGGATGATCAGAAATCTGTTCCATATTTTTAAAACCAAGGAAGGGCTGACCTTCTTTTCTGACATGGTCAAAACGGGGTGAACACTCATCTGGAATATATGTACCTATAGTTTTAAAAACAACACCGCCGCCTCCGGCTTCAAGAAATTTTGAGCACATTTCATAATTTGCGGCAACAGGTGATGAGGATAGCATAAACGGGTTTTCACACTTAAAACCAAGGAAGTCTACTGATAAATCTGCATGTTTTCTTTTGTTCATGATTATTTAGCCTCCTTGCTGAGATATGCTTCAATGCTTTCAGCAGCGGTTTTACCTACTGCAACAGCCTGAACAACGGTTTTTCCACCGTTTACAATGTCTCCGCCTGCAAAAATATAGGGTACATCAGTCTTACAATCTTCTTCTTCATCAGCAACAATAGTGTTTTTCGGGCTGAACTTGATGTCTGCAATTGATTTGACAGAATCATCAGGCTGCTGACCGATTGCAAAAATGACCTTGTCGCATTCAAGCTGAATCATTGAATCATCACGGAAGCCTTTACCCTTGATTGCAACTACCTTGCCGTCTTTTCCGACGATTTCTTCGGGAGTAAAACCATAGTGCATGTGTACACCAAGCTCTTCAACGTAAGACATCTCAATCTTGTGCGCGGGGGCCTCTTCGCGGGTTCTTCTGTAAAGGATCATTGTTTTTTCTGAGCCAATCTGACGTGATGTCGTTGCACAATCCATGGCAACATCACCGCCGCCGATAACAACAACCTTTGAACCGGGTTCAATCTTACCGTTTGAAGGTTTAGCAGAACCTAAGTATTCAACCGCGTTTGTTACGCCGTCAAGATCAGTTCCGGGTATATTGAGCATTTTCGGGGCCTGGATGCCGGCACCGATAAAGAAAGCCTTGTAGCCGTCGTTCTTGAGATCCTCAATACTCTTATCTTTTCCAATTTTTGTATTGCAGACGATGTCGACACCGAGACTCTTAACAAGCTCAATTTCTTCATCTACTATATACTGCGGAAGACGGGCGGGAACAACACCGTAAGAGAGAACTCCGCCGGGAATTGCTTTTTCTTCAAAAATGGTTACTGCATAACCCTTCTGTGCAAGTTCTGCACCACATGTGAGTGACGCGGGACCTGAACCAATCATGGCAACCTTTTCCTTTGTTGCTTCAACCTTTTCAAGAGGCTCGAATCCTGAAGCCTTCTCGTAATCGGTTGCGAATCTCTGAAGACGTCCAATCTGAATCGGTTTATCGATTCCTGTTCTTGAACAAGCTTCTTCACAAAGTACTTCGTAGGGACATACGCGTGCACATATGCCGCCTAATACATTATTTGTGCGGATGATCTCAGCCGCACCCTTAAAATTTCTAAACCTTATGGCCCGTATAAAATCGCCGGGATTGGTTCCTGCCGGACAATCCTGACTGCATGGTGCGTCAAGACAGAGCAGACATCTTGATGCTTCTTCCATTGCTGTTGCAATAGTAAATGGCGGAACAGCTTCGCAAAGATAGTCTTTTTTAGCATTTTCAGACATTTATAACCCTCCTCATTAAGTTACATACTTGTCTTTGGTTCAACGTTTACAGTTTTTTCTGAACGCTGAATTAGAAAGACTGAAAAAATTACTATAAAAATACCCGCATAGGCAGCTATGACAGGTCTTTCACCAAGAAGTAAAACAGATAAACCCACTCCTGAAACAGGAATCAAAAATTTAAATGCTGTGGCTTTGAGTACGTCGGTAAGACGCAGCGCCATCGAAAAAAGCAAATAGGCGGCGGCTGTTGCGATGCTTCCAAGATATATGATAAGTAAGATATCGCGTCCGGCCGGAATCGTAAGTTCGATAAAGAAATCAGTATTTGTGAATAGATTAATAACAAATAAAACTGCCGTTCCTATCGCCATACTGATCCAGGTTGAAATCAGGCTGCCGTATTCTTTTACAGGAGTCTTGATAAGGATTCCGTAAAAACTCATTGAAACAGCTCCGCAGACCAGCAGGAGATTACCGGTGAAAATACCATTTCCACCCGCACCGAGGTTAAAACTTCCGCCCGTAACAACAAGAAACATCCCGATAAATCCGACAGCTACACCTGCAATCTGAATGAATGAGATGCGCTCTTTTATCAGCAGCGGGGCGAAAATGGCTGTAAAAACAGGCTGGGTATTGATGATGATAGAGCCGTTTGAGGCGGTAGAACGGGAAACCCCAGCGTATAGAAAAACAGCGAAAATTGCGGTCCCGGTCAGACCGGCAGCAGTTAAAATTAGTATAGATTTAAAATCAATTTTCTTGCTGTTTTTTCTTATTTCGATTATAAATAATGGTGCAAGCGCAAGTATCGCGGTAAAATATCTGAGGAATGCCAGGGTCATAGGGCTCAGGTCTGACATAAGATATTTCGATACCGGATACACCGACCCCCAGGCCAGCATAGCGAGAATTAGGTATAAGTATGTATTCGCTGATTTACGCATAAAAACGAATTATATATCTTTTTTTGTTAATCTGCAACAAAAAAGTGTAGAAAATGTTTGCCTAAACATGAAATAGTCGAGGGAATAATGATTCTTAGCATTTTTGTAATAATTTTACCTCTTTTTGCGGCAATGGGAGCCGGATTCGGGCTTTCGAAGCTTTTTGTTATCGATGAAGATACCCTTACGAGGGTTTTAACTGATTTCTTTATGCCTGCCTTAATCTTTTTTTCACTCTATGTTTCAGATATAGTCTTTACTGAAACCCTGAGGCTGCTGGGCGCAACTACTGTTGCTGTCTTTCTGCTGATTTTCATGGCGATTCTATACTGCAGAATCTCCGGGACAAGCGTACGTGCGTTTGCGCCGTCAATCTGTTTTATGAATTCCGGTTTTCTCGGTATCCCGCTGATGGCATTATGGGGCGGGACACAGGCTGTGAATATTGAAGTAATTATTGATCAGATGCAGACCTTCTATATATTCACAATCGGCATTATCATTGTATCAGGCGGTTTCAGCGGAGCGGGATTAAAGGAAATGATCAAAACACCGCTGCTGTGGGCTATTCTTGCAGGCTTCTTTTTC
>DMKD01000354.1 GCA_003454605.1 Spirochaeta sp.
ACTTTTTCAGCAAGCCCTAAATAGTGGCAATTGTTGTTGGAGCCCAATCGAAATGATTTTTCAGTATAACAATATACTTTATGGTAAAGCATGCTTTTAATCGAAGTCAATGCTGTTTCTATACCTCTGAGTCCGGTCTGTCCGGAAAGCTGAGCAAACAACATTGAAACAAATTGCTCCCAACAAGTGAATCCTTTTGAAGCGAAATCACCTTTATGCTTTTTTACAGATTTTTCAAATTCATGTCTCGGGACAATTTGAATTATCTGATCTAAAATGCTATTCTTATGACTCGTTGCCTGTTTTCCTTTGGTTGTAAAGATTTAAGCTTGCCGGCTCAATTCATTATAACCAGGATTTCAGGCTATTAATAGCCCTTGTTTTGGACAGCTATGATATTGTAGGATGATGGTTAACCTTCGGTTGATATCAAGTTCTGCTTATAAACCTGAATATATTTCCGATAATCTAATTGAGAACCCATTATAACCTGAGCTTAGCTCAAGTTTCGCCGGCAACGCGTCGGTCACGAAAGGAGCGTGAATTGAATAAAAGAGCCACAAGGCTTGTTTCCGCAGCAGTTATTGCTTTGGCGGGGATGTATCTGCTTATTGTTTTACTTAACTCAATGCGCCCGGTAATTGCGTCCGGCTTTTTTATCGGTCCAGGGCAATTTCTGTATCATTCTTTTCTAGAGGCTGCATTTTATCTTCCTCTGCTGTTTTTAATAAGCAGTTTTCTATTATTTGCCGATTACTACAGCCGCAGAGTATTTGCAGCCAAATTGTTTTCTCTGCTGCCTTTTTTCACATTCTCTCTGCTGCTTCGTGTACTGAATTATATTCCAGGCTCTCCGGCTGCAGATTTTATAATCGACAGCATAGGCGTCAGGGGCGGCTCGATGGTTCTCGGTCTCCTCTTGATCCCAGAAATTCTAATCTTTATCCGCATACTTGCGCATCGTCAAATGAGCTCCGAAAAAAAGATTGAAGCAGCCGGATTGATTGCCATGCCTGCAGCAGAACGGGGAGAAGCGCCTGAAGAAGCAACGGAAGCTGATGCGCATATTGAAGTTAATGATGAATCTGAACACAGTTTTGAACCTGTTCCCCTTGAATGGGAAAGCGATACAGCGGGCTTGTCGAATGATGATGCTGATGAACCGGAAATTCTCGAAACGGCTGAAGCGCTCGGTGAAGATCCGGAAATAGAGGAACTCCCGCTCAATGAAGCAGGTGAAGACCAATATGAACCAGGTATTGAGCCGCTTGACCTCGATCCCGGATTAGGGAGTCTGGAAGATTCGGAGGACAATACAGGAGCTGCAGAGTATGCGGAGCTTGAGTCGGAACCTGTAGATGTCCCCATACCGGAACCGGTTCGGATGGGTGATGAGAATTACCCGGATGCTCCTGTCCGCGGCGATGAAGAAGAAATGAGCAGGGCGGCACAGGCTGTTTGGGCGGATGCCGAAGACCTCGGTTTTGGTGATGTATTGCCTCAGAATATAAGAACTGAAGATGAAAGGTTGGTGGGCCCGGAAGACGAGGAGACCGAAGTTGAAGAGGATTTTTCAACTGATCTCCGCCTTGATATTGAGGCCGGTCGGCCGTCACTTGAAATTCCTGAGTTTATCGATGTTCCTGTACCCGAAGTCGAAGCTGCAGAGGTTCCAGTCGAGCAGCCTGAAGACGAATCTCCTGCGGAGCTTATAGAGGAACTTGAAGAATTAGAGACTGAATCTTCTGTGGAGTTTATCCCGGAAGACGAATCTCCTGCGGAGCTTATGGAAGAAGATGTCGAAGCCCCGAAAGTCTCAGAGCTTGTTGAATCAGCGGTAGACATTGATTCAATACTCTCAGCTCCGGTTGAGCCGGCAGTTCCCTCACCAAAGAAGAAAACGAGGATAAGGTCAAGAAAATATAATGTACCTGTTGATGATTTGCTTCAGCATTATGGTGATGACAGCTATTGGATTGTAGATGATGAAACCAGAGCTGCCGCCGAGGTTTTGCGCGAAACCTTAGAAGAGTTTCGTATTGCTGCAGAAGTAACAGGCATCAGCCGCGGGCCTGTTGTCACAATGTTCGAGATTCTACCTGCTCCGGGTGTTAAGCTTTCGAAGATTGTAAACCTTGCTGATAATATTGCTCTTAGACTCGCCGCATCCAGGGTAAGAATTGTTGCGCCTATCCCTGGAAAGCATGCTGTAGGAATAGAAGTTCCGAATAAAAATCGGGCAATTGTTTCGTTTAAAGAGATTCTGGAAGCAGAAGATCTCAAGAAATCGCGGATGTCGATACCGGTCGTCCTGGGTAAGGATATTAGCGGAGGATCGAGGATAATAGATCTCGTTCAAACTCCTCATCTACTGATAGCCGGTGCTACAGGATCGGGTAAATCAGTATGTGTTAATTCGCTGATCTGTTCTGTACTCTACTCTAAATCACCGGAAGACGTGAAGATGATCCTGATAGATCCAAAAATTGTAGAGTTGAAGATGTATAATGACATTCCGCATCTGCTGACGCCGGTAATCACTGAGCCGAAGCGTGCTTTTCAGGCTCTGCAATATGCTATGTGTGAGATGGAAAGACGCTATACTCTGTTGAACTCTCTGGGTGTTCGGGATGTTAAAGCTTATAACCGGAAGGTTAGGGATGCCAGGATAGCAACGGACACACTACCGTACATCGTTATAATCGTGGATGAGTTTGCCGATCTCTTGGCTACAACCGGAAAAGAGCTTGAGAATGTAATTTCCAGACTTGCAGCAATGAGCCGTGCAATCGGAATCCACCTGGTGCTTGCTACTCAGCGTCCATCCGTTGATGTCATTACCGGGTTAATTAAGGCAAATATTCCCTCAAGAATCGCTTTCATGGTTGCAAGTAAGACCGACTCGAGGATTATCCTCGACAGTATGGGCGCCGACAAGCTGCTGGGTAAGGGCGATATGCTGTTTACCTCAGCCTGGGATCCGAATCCCGTCAGGATTCAGGGAGCTTTTCTCTCCGATGATGAGGTTGAGCGTGTGACAGATCATGTTAAAACTCTCGGTGAACCCGATTATATTGATGATGAGATATTTATCACGGAAGATGAAAGCGGAGAGTTTGAGCTTGAGAGTCCGGGTGCCGGTGATCCATTAATGGAATCAGCTGTGCAGATAGTGATTGATGCCGGAAAGGCCTCAGCTTCATACCTGCAACGCCGGCTTAAGATCGGCTACAACCGCGCTGCAAGATTAGTAGAAGAAATGGAAGACCGCGGTATAGTAGGCCCCGCAAACGGAAGCAAACCTCGCGAGATTATACATATTCCTGATCGAGTCTGATCTTTCTTATAAAATGCCAGAGTGCTATTGCAGCGGTAAGGGAGGTCAGCAGATCCGCAATCGGGTTTGCCATCCAGACACCGACTGCTCCGAAAACCGGGCAGACTATCAGCATGACCGGAATGAAGTAAATGACCATCCTGCAGCTTACGAATACCGCCGCCTGTTTTGCTGCTCCCGTGGCCTGCAGCAGGATTAATGTATTGAACATAAAACCGTATAAGGGATACATGCAGAAGAAGATTCTCGGCGCAGTGAAAATCTTATCGAGCAGTACAGGATCGGTCACAAACAGACCGGTTACAAACTTCGGTGCAAAGATCAGTATTGACCAGAATATCAGTGTGA
>DMKD01000290.1 GCA_003454605.1 Spirochaeta sp.
ACACATTCGAAGGTCGGGAAGCCGAAGCAGATATTCACTAATGCCTGGGGACGCGACGGCGAGATGCTGCCTTTGCCCGGCGGGCATGGACAGAATTTTATTATTCTGTCTGAAATCTATAAATACCTCTATACCGATCTCGGCAAACGTTTTATCTACATCAGCAATGTCGATAATATCGGCAATATGCCGGATCCGGTCTCAATAGCGCTCACCGCTCTTTCTGGACGTGAGGCCTCATTTGAGTTCGCATTCCGCACTCCTGTTGATCTGAAGGGAGGGATCCTCGTCCGCGACCAGAAAGGGAAACTGAACTGTGCTGATATAGGTCCGGCCATCTCGGGAGAGGAAGTAGACAAGCAGGAAGCCTCCGGTAAAAACATCCTTTTCAACTGCGCCACAGGACTTTTTAATCTGGAATTTCTCACTGAGAACATCGAGTATATTACCAAAAAGCTGCCGATGCGGATAACCGACCAGAACAAGGATGCAGGCATATACTCACAGGCCGAACAGGTTACATGGGAGATAATGGGCATGCTTGAGAACCCGATGATTCTAGGGGTATATAAATACGATCGCTTCCTTGCAGCCAAACTTCTTATAGAGTCATTGATGACAAGCGGACTAATGCTCGATGATGATAATTACCCTGAACATGAAGATCCGTCGCTGGATTTCAAACACACTGCCGAAATGCTGAATGAGGGATTGAAGATGAACTTACGGGATGTTTACGGAATGGAAGAAACTGCTGCGGGATGGAAAGCTCTTTCTGTCGATGAGCTTAAAACCAAACTCAGGGAGAGTTCAAAGTGAAATTATATTACAAAAAGTTAACAGCATGCATTGCTGCACTCCTGCTCCTGATGCCGATAATACTATCCGCCCAGAACATTATGGAAGAAAAACGAATTGCACTGATAGGTTTTGAAAACATGGATGAGGGTGATGAACACGATTATTTAACATCCCTGATCACTGCTGTGATTCGGGAAGACCTCTCTCATACCGAAGGGATCATCCTGCTTGAGCGCAACCTGATGAGGAAGGTCCTTGACGAGCAGAAAATGCAAATCTCCGGGCTCTTCGAGGATAGCAATGCGATTCAAGCGGGTAAACTGCTTGGAAGTGATTACCTCAGCGGCGGCGGATTTATTGTAATGGATACCGAAGTACTTTTAGATATAACGCTTATCGATGTTGAAACAGGGCGTGTGATTTCTTTTTCAAGCAGAGGCAATTCTGAAGATATAATCCATCTTGCCGCCGAAAAGATTGCGCGTGAGCTGACCGGGAAACGCCATTTTTTCAGAACGGCTGAAACCGATCGCCCCATTATCAAACAGGCACTTCTGCCTCCTGGTGAGCTTAGGTTTTTCTCACACTTAATAGATGCCAGAATATATATTGATGACGAGTTTTACGGTTACACCCCGGGTGACAGCAGGGTACCGACTGAAATAGAATTATCTGCAGGCGAGCACAGCATTGGCATTGATTTGGGTCCTAATTTCGGTATTGTAATCGAACCTGAGATTAGCTTCGAGAAATGGCGCGGGGAATTCACTGTTGAATCGGGAAAAACGATTGTTATTGAAGATCCTACCAGACACTTCAATGACAGGCTTTACGATCTGCAAAAAGTGCTCCGTGAAGATAAAACTATCTATTTACCCAGTGATGAAATATGGGTAAATCAATATGATTTCAATTTCACCGATAGATTGGGTATGCCGGTGACCGGCAGTCTTACAATGAACCTTAGTCCCACCGGGACTGGCGGTCTTAATGCCCGCGCAATGCTGATTTACAACCATGAACGCCACGTGTTCACCCTTGAATGCCCGGCAGAAGAAGAGATTGAATTTGAAAAGACAATAGGATTTATTGATCTTGATATCGAGCTTGACTGCAGATACAGCGATAGAGCTGATGCAGACTGGGACATTTGGCGAAATGACGTATATCAGGGAATGCATAGAGAATAAAATTAGTAAATACAGATTAATTTGCATTCCCCGAATGCATAGAGAGTAGGTAGTAAGGTGACTATGAAAAATTTTATCAGCCTTTTTATTATTTTATTCCTTCTTGCTTTATTAATACCGGCAACGGCCTTCTGTGAGGAAAATGCTGTGCATCTGGCACTCATCAGCTTCGAAAATATGGATCAAAAAAATGAACATGATTATCTCGCAGGTCTCATACCGGCTATTCTCAGGGAGGATCTTTCCAAAGCCGAGGGGCTTGTCCTCCTTGACCGGAACAGCATGAACAGTCTGCTCGAAGAGCAGAAACTGCAGATCTCAGGCCTTTTTGAAGAATCTGAGGCAGTTGAAGCCGGAAAACTACTCGGCAGCGATTACCTTGCCGGCGGCAGTTTCGTAGTAATTGGGACAGAAGTACTGCTTGATGTGACTCTAATCGACGTTAGAACATCGGAAATCCTTTCATTCTCCAGCAGAGGAGACACCGAGGACATAATTCATACAGCTGCTGAAAAAATAACACGTAAACTCACCGGGGAAATGACCTTATTCCGAACTGCCGATTCCGCTATACCTATATTGAAGCAGGAACTTCTGCCACCGGGCACCCTTAAACTTTTCTCGCCGCTAATCAGGGCACGTATCTATATTGATGACGAATTCTACGGATACACCATTGGCAATTCAACAATTCCAATAGAGATTGAGCTGCAGCCGGGACTTCATACTGTAAAAACAGATCTCGGCAGTGAGTTTGGAGTAATCATTGAACCGGAGATAAAATTTGAGAGATGGCTGAAGGAATTCACAGTAAAATCAGGCAAATCTATTGTTCTCGAAGATCCTACCCGTCACTTCAACGACAGGCTCCACCGCCTGCATCATGTACTTCGCGACAGTCACACCTTCTATCTCCCCGATTCAGAAGACTACCACAAAGAGTGGACCTTCAGCTTTGTTGATCGAATGGGAGAAAACGTTGGAGGCTCGTTTACCATGCATATATTTCCTGATAATAACGGAAGTGCAACAGCTGAAGTTCTACTGGTGTATAATCATGAACGCAAGGCTTACACTCTTGAGTGCCTCAAAGATAAAAAAGTCGAGTTTGACGAAACTGTAGGATTATTGGATCTGGATATTGAACTAAACGCCAGATACCCCGGCAGAGTTTCCGCCTCCTGGGATATCGGCCGCAACGATATCTACCAGGGACTGCACCGCGAAGAACAGTGAAACCGAAGGGAATCACTGCTTTTTTTGCATAATTTCTAATATAAATGGCAGGCAGTAAAATGCCCGGGGGCCGCCTCTTTCATTTCAGGATATTCTTTCATACAAATATCTTTCTTAAACGGACATCGCGGATGAAAATGACAGCCTGTCGGCGGATTGATCGGTGAGGGCACATCTCCCATCACAATTTGTTTTTTATTCTCCCTGCCGCGGGGATCGGTACTGGGGAATGCCGAAAACAATGCCTGTGTATATGGGTGAAGATGATTCTTCATCAATTCCGATTTGTCGGCATATTCCACAATTCGTCCGAGGTACATCACCATTATACGGTTGGAAATAAATTCGACAACTGAGAGATCATGTGCAATAAAGAGATACGTAAAGCTATAGCGCTCCTGCAAATCCAGGAGGAGGTTGAGGATTTGCGCCTGGACTGACACATCGAGTGCCGAGACTGCTTCATCACAGACAATGAACTCCGGGTTTAGAGTCAGAGCTCGGGCAATACCGATGCGCTGTCGTTGCCCGCCTGAAAACTGGTGAGGAAAGCGGCCTTTATATTTCGGGTTCAGTCCAATTTCATCAAGAAGAGCATCTATCCGTGCTGATATTTCATTACTCTGACAGACATTATGAATTCTTAGAGGCTGCTCCAATATTGAACTCACCTTCTTTCGCGGATTCAGCGAACTGTAAGGATCCTGAAAGATCATCTGCATTGATGTTCTGGCCTTCTTCAGCTCAGACTTCGACAGCGAATAGATGTCAGTACCTTTGTATTTTACAAGACCCTCTGTTTTTTCCTCAAGCCTTAAAACTGTTCTTCCAAGTGTTGATTTTCCGCATCCTGATTCACCGACGACCCCCAGGATTTCCCCTTCATGGACATCAAAACTGACCCCGTCAACAGCCTTTAATATCGCCTTTTTTTCCTGCATATTTTCCGGCTGTATCGCAAAATGTGTTTTAAGATCATTTACTTCAAGTATTTTATTCATATTTACCCTCAAGATGACACCAGATTGAATGACCGGGACTTAGTTCAGTGCGCTCAGGAAAACTCTGCCGACATATATCTGTTGCATATTCGCAGCGATTCTCAAACGGGCACCAACCCTTAATCGTTAAAAGATCTGGCACCTGTCCCTTAATGGCCTCAAGCCTCTTCTCTCCCCGATACTTTTCATTCGAGGGCAAGGAGTTCAGCAGACCAAGGGTATAGGGATGCCTGGGATTCTCAAAGAGATCATTAACATCAGCCTCTTCAACCTTGCGGCCGGCATACATAACAACAACCCGATCTGCTGTCTCTGCGACAACTCCCATATCATGGGTAATCAGCAGCACACTCATCTCAATCTCAGTCTTAAGTTCTGCGAGAAGCCGTAGAATTTGAGCCTGTATTGTAACATCAAGGGCCGTTGTAGGCTCATCAGCTATCATTAATCCCGGATTTGGTGATGCAAGCGCCATAGCTATCATCGCACGTTGCCTCATTCCTCCGGAGAGCTGATGAGGATATGAGCGGGCCTGCTTCTCCGGTGACGGAATTTTTACAAGCTCCAGCAGTTTAACGGCTCTCTCCCAGGACTCGTCTTTTTTAAGACCGTGATGGGTTCTAAATACATCCGCAATCTGCTCACCGATTTGGAAAACCGGATTGAGGCTCGTCATTGGTTCCTGAAAGATCATACTTATACGATCACCCCGGTAGGCTCTTATCTCTTTTTCACTCAGCTTGAGCAGATCCTTTCCCTCAAAAAAGATTTCTCCGTTATCTATCTTTCCGGGCGGCATTGGTATAAGCTGATTTATAGAATGCGCCGTTACCGATTTTCCGCACCCAGATTCACCAACGAGGGCGAGGGTTTCTCCCTTTTTTATATCAAACGAGACAGATCGCACGGCCTGGACAATTCCGCGGTAGGTGTAAAAATTTACCTCTAGATCTTTAATAGACAGAAGGATTTCATCATTGTTCATTTTTTCAGTCATAATCTATCCCTAATCCCTCAGCTTCGGATCGAGCATATCACGCAGACCGTCGCCGAACAGGTTGAATCCAAGTACGGCAAGAAGTGTAGCAATACCCGGGAAGGTTACAATCCACCAGGCAGTTGTAATAAATTCACGCGAGCTGGCTATCATAAGTCCCCACTCAGGAGTAGGCGGCTGCGCTCCAAGCCCCAGAAACGACAGGGCTGCTGAACTGAGGATCGCTTCACCGACACCGAGAGTGGCTTGAACCGAGATGGGAGCAAGGCAATTCGGCAGGATTGAACGAAACATCAGCTCAAGATCAGATGCACCAAGGGAACGTTCAGCTGTAACATAGTCAGCTTCCTTCTCAGCAAGCACACTCGCACGAACCATCCGGACATATTGTGGAATCTGACTTATACCGATTGCTATCATAGCATTTGTAAGTGACGGACCGAGGATGGCTACGATTACTATCGTCAGAAGCACATACGGAAAGGCAAGCATTATATCTATAAGTCTCATTACTATCCTATCAAGCCATCCGCCGTAATACCCCGATATCACACCGATAAGGATGCCGAAAACAAGCGCTATACCGACACTGACAACTCCGATAATCATCGATATTCTACCGCCGTAGATTATGCGGCTTAAGAGGTCACGCCCAAGGTCGTCAGCTCCGAGGATATATCCCTCGGTAAGAGGTGCCGATTTTCTTAAACTTATATTCTGCTCAAGCGGATCATGCGGTGCAATGACAGGCGCGAGTAAGGCTGTCATTAAAAACAAAATAATAATTACAAGTCCCGCGATCGCGCCCTTATTCTTTCGCAGCTGATGAAGGGCTTCCTGAACCCTACCGGGTTCTTTATCCATAGTTTCCTGCAGTTTTTCCGCAGGCATTATATTTTCACTCATCATCCCTTCCTATTGCAGCCTTATCTTGGGATTAACTATCGTATAAAGAATATCGACAACAAGATTTATCAAAACAAAGGTTGTCGATATTATAACGACTCCGCCTTGAACTGCAGGATAGTCACGGGCTTCTATGGCATGATAAAGCCATTTCCCTATGCCGGGCCAGGCAAATATTGTCTCAGTCAGGATAGCTCCGGAAAGCAGAAGACCGAACTGCAGGCCTATGATGGTGATTACCGGCAGCAGCGCATTTTTCAATGCATAACGGTATACGACGCGACGTTCCTTAATACCAGCCGAACGGGCAGTTTTAATATAGTCCTGCTTGAGAACCTCAAGCATACTGCTTCGGGTAACACGTGCAATAATTGCAAGGGGAATTGTAGCAAGCGCAACAGCAGGCAGAACAAGATGCTTTAAAGCTGAACCGAGATACTTGGGGTCACCTTCTCTGAAAAGAAGGATAATAGCATCTACTACATAAAAGTTTGTTATTGCTTCAAAATAATATCGAACATTCATTCGGCCGCCGGTCGGCAGCAGATCGAAACTTACTGAAAATATCATAATCAGAACGAGCGCAAGCCAGAATACCGGCATTGAAACGCCGAAAAGAGCACCAACCATGGAAGAATAATCAATCCACGTATTTTTACGCGTGGCTGATAACACTCCGATAATGATGCCTAAAACTGTCGCAAATATCATTGCAAAAAATGCGAGTTCGATTGTTGCCGGAAAAAGGTTTTTAATCTCTTCCATAACCGGTCTGCCGGATTTTATTGATTTTCCGAAATCAAATTTGACCACCCGTTTCAGGTATAAGCCATACTGAACTCCAAGCGGTTCATCAAGCCCAAGGTCAGCACGCAGTGCTTCAAGCTGCTGTTTATTTGCCCGTTCACCGAGCATAACCCGCGCCGGATCACCGGGCGACAAAGCTATCATAAAAAAAACAAGGGTAACGACCCCGAGTAATGTCGGGATAAGAAGCGAAAGCCTCTTTAATATAAATCTTCCCATTAAAAATACCTTAATATAAAAAAATTAGGGGCGGCAGGAACCGCCCCTTGGAAATGTAAATCTTAGTTGTCAAGCCATACATTATAGAACTGACGCTTTCCAACAGGTGAAAGCTGAAAATCCATAACATAGTTCTGCATCGGTTCTGATACAACAGAGTGAGCAATAGGAAGCCATGGTGCTTCTTCATGAAAAACGACCTGCGCCTCTTCATAGAGAGCGGTTCTCTTTGCTACATCCATTGTAACCTTTGCTTCTTCAACAAGTGAATTGAATTCTTCATTTTTCCAGAACGCAATGTTTCCAGCAGGAACTTCTGCTGCGGCAATTGAAAGAAGAACGAAAAGGAAGTTGTCTGGGTCTCCGTTATCTCCGGTCCATCCGAGAAGAGCAGCATCATGCTCACCGTGGTCGGTCTTTTCAAGGTATGTTCCCCAGTCGTATGATACGATTTCTGCTGTAACGCCTACATCTGCAAGATGAGCCTGCATAATTTCTGCAACCTTGCGTCCATTAGGATTATAGGGTCTTGCTACAGGCATGGCCCAGAGGGTTGTTGAGAAACCGTCTGCATAACCGGCTTCAGCAAGAAGAGCCTTGGCCTTTTCCGGATTATATTCATAAGGTTCAATTGAATCATTATAAGACCACATTCCCGGGGGAATAGGATTCTTTGCGGGAGCACCGGCTGTTCCGTAAACACCTGCAATAATTTCATCTTTATTAACAGCATAATTCATAGCCTGTCTTACACGCTTATCGGTATAGGGTTCTTTATCACAGTTGAATGCAAGGTAACCTACATTGAGGCCTTCCTGCTGAATAACCTTGATATCGGGATTAGCCTTCATATCTTCAAGATCTTCAGGAGACGGAAAGTCGATAATGTCTACTTCACCCTTCTGAAGAGCAAGGTATCTTGCTGTAGCATCGGGAATAACCCTGATAATCAGTCGGTCGAGGTAAGCCGGACGTCTCCAGTAATCTGCGTTCTTTTCAAAAACCATGGAGTCTTCTTTCTTCCATGATACGAACTTGAACGGTCCGGTACCGACGGGATTATTCGGAAAATCTTCACCGTATTTTTCTACAGCTGCAGGAGATACTATTCCGGCAAAATCCATTGCAAGGTTTGCAATTATCGGAGCTTCGGTTTTCTGCAGGATAAATTTAACGGTAAGATTGTCAACAGCAATAATATCCTGAACGATATTGCTCATATCCATATAACCCCAGTACTTCCAGGGGCCGTACTCGTGGTAGGGATGATCTTCATAGAGCTGTCGGCCAAGTGAGAATACTACGGCATCAGCATTGAAATCTGTTCCGTCATGGAATTTTACTCCGCTTCGAAGCTTGAAAACAATCTCAAGGCCGTCATCAGAAACAGTCCAGCTTTCAGCCAGTGCAGGCTGTACCTCTGTAGTTCCTTCTTTAAATTCGACGAGGTTGTCGAAAACCTGAGTACATCCATAGTATGACTCACCGTCTGTTTCACGTGCTGGATCAAGACCTACAGAATCACCGCCGCGTGCAAAAACAAGAACTCCTCCGTTTTTATCTTTTGCTTCCGCAGCCGGTGCTGCATTACTATCGGCAGAATCGCCAGCAGCAGGTTCTTCCTGATTTCCGCCGGCAAAAATGGTACCGGAAACAGCAATCAGCAGCAGCATTACAAGTAGAATGCTAAACGCTTTTTTCATTTGTTTCTCCTTAGATTAAATATTTTATGCAATATTCATTCTATTCTGATAAATGATTTTAAACAATCACTAAAATTTGAAACATCATTTAAAATATTTTACACTTTTAATCATTGACAGACTCTCCATTTTACACCTAATCTTATTCTAATAAACAGTTTATTCAAACTGTTAAAAAGTCAGGAGGAACACATGACTCGACGTATTCTTTTAATCATGCTCGCTCTCAGCCTGTTTGCTCTACCGGTATTTGCCGGAGGCGCCCAGGAAGAACCGGCGACAGAACCTGCAGCTACTGCAGAAAAACCCGTTTCACTCGAAAAAACAACTATGGACCCGCGACTCTACACCCCCGGTAAGCTAACTGTAGCAACCGGAGAACCCGCTTACCCGCCATGGATGATGGATGATGAT
>DMKD01000100.1 GCA_003454605.1 Spirochaeta sp.
ATAGAGGCCGACCTCTCCTATTCCTGCCGCCCCTGCATCCAGAGTGCGGCCGGCTTCATCAGCTGCAGAATTACCGTTTGCGAAGGGATAAATGCATGTAAGCCCGATAAGACGGTTTCCGCTTGCGGCAGCATCGGTGATGATGATGTCGTTGTGTTTTCTCAGCAGCTCCGGGTTCCGCCAGGCAAAACCCAGAATGGCCGAAGCATCAACTCCGCATTCATCCATTTGTTCAAGCACCTCAGCACTGCCGGTCAGCCTGTATTCGGGATTTTCGTACAGCGTTTTAAAATCAGGTTCGCTCGCGACAAATGGTTTTCGGTCGTTTATTACCTCAGGAGGCTGGACATGGGTATGAATATCAATGATTCTGTCCGCATTCACCCCTGCATAATTACCAGGCCAGGCGTGAAACCGGCGGATATGCCTTTTTTACAGCACGTGAAAGAACGAAACCGCCGAAAACACCAACAGCATTCTGCAGGATGTTCATCGGGATCTCAACAGCGGCCGCAGCAAAACCGACCATAAAAGCACCGCCGGCGAGATACAGACCTACCATGACAATCATTCCTGCAAGTCCGGCAACAGGTTCAGCAAACTTTCTGCGAGACAGGGCGATCATCACAAGCGCTGCTGAAAGCCCCTGAAGTCCGTGCGCAGCGAAGGTTATAGGAGCCCACTGGGAATAACCGGCTACTATATCAGCAATCGCCGGTCCGAGTCCGCCCGATATTAGGGCAGTAAATGGACCGAATGTGAATGCGGTAAAAAATACCGCAACATCACCCAGGTT
The DNA here is from genome assembly GCA_003454605.1 of Spirochaeta sp. Lineage (GTDB taxonomy): Bacteria > Spirochaetota > Spirochaetia > UBA9216 > UBA9216 > Thalassospirochaeta. The sequence continues at coordinate 797 of DMKD01000100.1, forward strand.
GATGTATCCACGGGTCGGGGCGATTGGGATTCTTACCACATAAGTAAAAACCATTGTGACTGCAGTCATAATTGCTATTGCTGCAATTCGTCCTGATGTGTTCTTTCTTTCCATATTTTCGTTCATGTCGGTATAATATCATTTTCAATAATTTCACTCAATCAGCCGGGCTGATTTTCCTCTCGCGGCATGTTCTTTTCTCAACTGCATTGCTAATCAGGGAGAAAAGTTCCCCGGCCTATACCGAATGTCAGGGGCGTCCACAGACCGGTCGACAGCCCCGCCTTCTTCAGCACCCTGTTCACCCAGTTGTTGCTGGTAAAAAAGAGAGAATAGTGTCCGCGCGATTCGTAGAAACTGTATCCAGTGTACGAAGGGTGAACAAGATTGGCGGGTACGGGGACTAAACCCTCAAATCCCTGGAGAAACCAGCCATAGATATAATCAGCGGCCACAGTCACATTCTCAGCAGCTGCCTCAACAGCTGTTACCGATGAGCGGTTTGAAGGCGGCTGTTCAGAATACTGCACGGCAAGAACTGAACGGCTCGGCCAAAAAAGCGCCTTGAGCAAAAGCCCCGGATCCACATCACCGGCAAACGGCGTGTTAAGAAAGAAATCACGATCGCCCCAGCCGAAAGCGTACCAGCCGCCGGAAACTGAGTTATCGCTGGACGCGAGAAAACCGCAGTATTGTGCCGGGAGCCAGATATCGTAGTGCCTGCCGTTATTATCCAGATAGATCAACACTTTTTGTGAAACTGAAACCTCAGCCCCGGATGAACTCTGCCCTCTAACAGGAAAAACCCCGCCGATAAGAACTGCCGCAAAATAGATAAGAATAAATACTATACAGAACAGAATGACTGTAAAAATCCTGCGAAACGGTGATTGTCTGTGCTTCATGCTCTGAATCAGCATAGGACAGCCAGGGTAGTGAGTGCCGCTATAATCGATGTCGATATGATGAGCTGAAGACTTATCTTCCCCCAACCGCACAGCCTGCGGCAGGAAGTTCTGGGATTGCTTCGCCCGAAACCCTTTGAATCGAGGGCCATTGCAAGCGCCGGAATACTTTTCACTGCATGAATCAATACCGAAATAAGTACCGGAAACAACCTGTGAACCCTGTGCCGGAAACCCCTGTTATTCCGTATAGAACCGGCTGTTCTCAGTTTATGAGCATCGGAAATACGGCTGTAGGTGCTGAACATATCCGGGATGTAGCGAAGCGAAATCGTTACCGTAAGTGCGGCCGGGTAAGGCAGGCCGAGAGCTCGCAGTGCAAGGATAAAAGATGAGGTTTCTGTGGTGCTGAAAAATAGGTAGAAGGCAGCTGTTATGCCGCTGAACCGCAGAATCAGTCTAACCGTCAGTTGGATGCCGTGATCTGTCAGAATCACATGTTTTCCGAGGCTGAGAAAAATCGTCCCGCCAGTATTGAACGGAGGAGTCAGCAGCGCTGTGAGAATCAAAATCGGCAGAATCGATTTTACGGGAATAAGAACCCGTTTTATTCCGAGACTGACGGATATAAAAACCAGTATTATCAGCAGCAGTCCGCCGATGACAATCAGGTTTGACTCTATCAGAAAGAGCATAACTGCAAAAATGAGCAAAATGAATTTCGGCCTCGGATCAAAGCCGTAGAGCGGGCCGCGTCCGCGGATGAAGGTCTCGGCTATCACAGCCCCTCCTCATCACGTTCAGCTGAATCAGTGAGCCACTCGTTCAGCTTTTCCGGGCTGTAATCGAGAATATCCTCATAGAGCCTGCCGCCGCTCATTCCAAGCACACGATCGGATGCAACCGACGCGAGCTCGAGATTATGTGTAATTATTATCAGCCCACGACAATTCTGTTTCAGTTTTACTGTAAGATCAATAAAGTCCGGAAAAGAAAGCCCGGTATCTGCTTCATCCAGAATAAAAACAGGCCGTTTCAGCAGATAATAAACTGCCGCCTGCAGTCTTTTTCTTGCACTGAAACTCATCATAGCCGGTGGAGTCGAGGCATTCGGGAGCCTGAAATCGGCGATTGCTGCTTCAACCCTTGCCTTTATGACCTTGGATGAATACCCTGCTTCCTTCAAACCCCAGGATAGCTCATCAAAAACAGTCGGCAGAAAAATCTGATAATCAGGATTCTGAAACATATAGGCACAGAATGAATTCAGCAGAACTGAATCGACAGGCTCATCGATTGATATCCCGGCGGCTCCGTCTGCTGCGAAGATTCTGCCGGTGCGGGGTTCGGCCAAACCGCAAAGCATTCTCGCTAGAGTGGATTTCCCGCAGCCGTTTCGGCCGACTATAGAGACCGTTTCCTGTTCGGCCAGTCTGAAACTGTCAACGGACAACTCAAAACTGCCGCCTTCGTAACTGTACCTCAGGTTCTCAGCTTTCAGCAGCAGTCCTCGCTCAGAATCATGTACAGTATTTTCATCTCTTTTATAATCATTAAAATCAGGAATAACCCCTTCAGTAATGAGCTTCTTTCTGAATTCTTGCTTAAAAGGATAAGATTCACGGTCTGAAATCTCACCGTCTTTCAATAAAAAGAAAGCATCGGCATCACTGAATGCTTTGAAGTACTTTGAAGAGAATATCAGAATTGTCTTTCCAGATTCCCTCAGCAGTTTTAACAGAGCAATCCTTGACGGATTATCCAGCTCTTCAATAGTTTCATCCAGAATCCATAGATCGGGTTTCACTGATATCAAACCGGCGAGTGCAAGTTTTTTCTTTTCTCCCCCCGAGGTTTCCGCAACAGGAGAGTTGAGCAGATGTCTGACACCCAGTTTGTCGAATGCGGACTCAACCCGGTTAATAATCTCCTGTTCTTTAATTCCAAGAGATTCAAGGGCAAAGGCTGCTTCAGTAAAACATTCGGTTGTAACCGTTTGTTTCTCGGGATCCTGAAAAACTATCCCGCAATTCTCGATAAAGTCCGCCGGCTCGGTTTTCAGAGTATTTTTATCGTCAAGCATTACCCTTCCTGAAATTTCTCCCCCCGTATGCAGAGGAATCAGAGCGGCAATTATCAATGCCAGCGTGCTCTTACCTGATTCCGGTCTGCCGAAGACGACACCGATTTCACCGGGTGAAACCTCAAGTGTTAAACCGCTGAAAATTTCTTTTGCCTCAAAACCGGACCAGGAGGGGTAACTGAAACTGAGATCTTTAATTTCTAAACAGCCTTTATCCACGCATCGATTATATTTTTATTATCTAAGTCATGCAAGCAGGTCTTTGAAAGTCGATTTTTATACTTTTGTTTCAATTTTCAATCTTTTTCAGCATTTTTCCGGAATTATGTGTTACAACGTGGTATCGTCATATGGATTTGGATATATTTTTGCCGGAAGGCAGGGAGGCCGGATATGAATTACGATTTTACTTTCGGAAGCATGATTAAATGTTCAGAAAATGAGAAAAAACATTCACTCGTACTACTAAAAGAAATACTCGGACAATCAAAGAAAGCCCGTACTGCCGGTTTCCTGGTACTTGGACAAGACTCGGATTCTATAAAGAATTCGTTCCTCAAAGACGGAATCAAGCTAATCGGCAAGGGATACGAGTATTCTGCAGTTGAGAAAATACTTGAAATAAGAATGGTTGTGCGAAATGCCAAAGGTATCCATCTGCTCGAGATGGCAATGGTCAAAGAAGGAATACTCTCGATATTAAGAGCCGATCCGGTTTCACTTACGGAAGAAATTCTGTTTTCTTTCCTCGGTTCCTCAATCTATGAGGAACATACTAAAGAGCAGAATGACGATTTCACGAAGAACATAATCCAGCTCTCCCACAGCGAGAGGACTGCACGTTCAGAATGCGGCTTCTGGCTGCTGAACGCGAGCGATAATGAGATCAGTTTTCTGATGAAGGCATTTGACTGGGAAACTCTCGGAGTACTGATGAAGGTGGAAACCGATGCAGTGCTTTACCGTATCTACAGCAATCTCAGTAAAGATGCAGGAAAATTGTTTAAAGAACGTCTTGAGATGCAGAAAGACCCCGACGGCAGGACGATAAATGATGCCGAGGACAAATTCAGGACAATCACTGCAAAGATTGCAGCCGGGAAGGTTCCCGATCCGGTCAACATGAACTTATAAGCTCTGCTTGATAGTAATCATCTAATCTGATAAGCTGTTTGGCTATGGCAGTCAATAATGAAAAACCTCTTATAGTTCAGAGCGACAGTTCGCTTATGTTAGATGTACACCACAGCTTGTTCGAAGCCGCCCGAAATGACATTGCGGTATTCTCCGAACTTGAGAAGTCTCCCGAGCATATCCACACCTACCGCGTTACCCCGCTGTCATTATGGAATGCAGCTTCGGCCGGCATCCCTTCTGAAGAAGTTGTTGCCAGATTGTCACGCTGGTCCCGCTTCGATGTTCCGGAAAATGTCCTGTTTTCAATCAGACAGACAATAAACAGGTTTGGTCAGCTGGTATTGAAAGAAACAGAAAATCCTGATCTGCTTATTCTGGAAGCCGAGAATCAGAATATAATCATAGAGCTTGAATCACGTAAAAGCCTTGCAAAATTGCTTATTCGTGAAGGTGACGGATTTCTCGTTAAGCTTGTTGATCGCGGAAGCGTCAAGGTTGAGCTGATCAAGGCCGGATGGCCGGTAAAAGATATTGCACCGCTCACCGAAGGTGAATCACTTGATTTCCAACTCAGGTCAGAAACTCTCAGCGGCAGCGGCTTCCATATCAGAGATTACCAGGTAGAGGCTGCAAATGCTTTTTACGGCGGCGGAGAACAGGGTTTCGGCTTCGGCACTATAGTACTGCCCTGCGGCTCAGGTAAAACCATCGTCGGAATGAAGGCGATGGATCTATGCAAAACGAATACTTTAATAATCACGACAAATATAGCCGCTGTCCATCAATGGATGCGTGAATTAATAGATAAAACCGAACTATCTGCTGATCTAATCGGCGAATATACAGGGTCGAGAAAAGAGATAAAACCTGTCACCATCGCCACCTATCAAATACTCACATGGAGACCCGATAAAGAAAGCGATTTTCCGCACTTTAAACTCTTCAGCGCCGGCGGATGGGGACTGATAATCTATGATGAAGTTCACCTCCTTCCTGCTCCTGTTTTCAGGGTAACAGCAGAAATTCAGGCAGTGCGCCGGATTGGCCTGACCGCCACACTTCTTCGTGAAGACGGACGGGAAGCTGATGTATTCTCATTAGTAGGACCGAAACGCTTCGATGTACCATGGAAGGAGCTTGAAGCAAAGGGGTGGATTGCCGAAGCCGGATGTAATGAAATTAGAGTGGATTTGCCTGAGGACCTCCTTATTCAGTATGCTGCTGCGGATAAACGCCAAAAGTTCCGCGTTGCTAGTGAGAATCCCAGAAAACTCAGCATAGTCAAACAGCTTGTTGAAAACCATCGTGAGGATATGATCCTCGTGATAGGTCAATATCTTAAACAGCTTCATGCCATAGCGAAGCTGCTTAAAGCCCCCATCATCACAGGTAAAACTCCAAATGCTGAACGTGAAACGATCTATCAGGATTTCAGAGAAGGCAAGGTCAGAGTCATAGTCGTTTCGAAGGTTGCAAACTTTGCAATTGATCTGCCCGATGCCTCGGTTGCGATTCAGGTATCAGGTACATTCGGTTCACGGCAGGAGGAAGCACAGCGGCTGGGACGAATCCTTAGACCAAAGGAACGAAATTCGTGGTTCTACTCGGTAGTTTCCAACTATACCACAGAGGAAGTCTTCTCTGCAAACAGACAGAAATTTCTAACCGAACAGGGTTATAAATATAATATTGAAATTTGGGATGATCTTGAAGATGAATAAGTATGATTATAATGCGATAACAGGCTGCATCTATGGACGTTATGCTGTAAGCAAAACTCCAAATCATAATGAAAACCGGGGGTTTTCATTATGATCAATAGCTGGAAAAACAATCTGCTCAGCCTGCCCGATTCAATCTTCTTCGATATAATGAGAAATTATCTCGGAGATCTTAAAACTCCGTTCAATAAACATGATCTGATTCGCTCACTGACTTCACTTGTTTCTAAAAAAGAGGTTCGCAATCGGATATTCGCTCTAATCGACAGCGACGATTCCAGATTGCTCACTGCCATTGCTCTGCTTGATTCATCGGGCATAGAGGAATTGTACGATTTCACCAAACAATACTATTCGTTTCTTGAACTGCACAATAGGATAGCCAATCTCCAGGAACGGCTGCTGATATGTATAGAATATCCGGATCAGAACAGCCTTCCGGGCAAAAAACTCATAAAGCTCAATCCTGTTTTTGAAGATGATCTGACCCGCGGATACCTCGACAACCTTAGAATATTTTCAACTCTTTCAACTGATGAGAGTTTTTCTGCGCCATTTCTCAATGAACAGTTTATAGCTGCCTTTATATCGTTCGCGATGAATAACAGGGGGATATTCGCGTCCAGCGGAAACGCTAGAAAAAAAGCTGAAGCAATGTGGATGAATATCTTCCGAATTCAGCATGAAGACAAAGATTCACCAATTTTTATTTATTTAGCCGAGGTATGCAGAAAACTCGGTTTCATATCAGCAGATTCAGATAATTTCGCGGTAAAACTCGATCAGATTAACAACTTCGGACAATATCCTGCAAATGACAGAAATATCATGCTTGCCGCTGCCGCTGTTTCATCATTTCATCCTGAACAGGGACAAAGTTTTGAAACAGCCTCAAAGCTGATGTTTCATCTCTTTAAAAGTCTTCCGAACGGTTCCAGGCTTCATGAGAATGATTTGAAATCCTTTTTTTACCTTATCAGACGCAGTACCTGCAAGACTCATCCCGATGCAGCAGAATTCACGGACGAACTGATAACCGACGCTTTGAGTTATTACGGATATCTGATCAAAGAAGATGATTTCAGACTATTCAGCCATGGAAGGGATTTAAACAGCGGAGAAAAACTCAGAATTCAGTCAAACTTTGAAATATCGGCACCGGCAGGATTCTCTCTGGCGGAAGAAATTCACACGGCATGCTGTTCTGAAATTAAGAATTACGATATTACACGTACCTATGAGCTGACAAAATCGTCATTCGCCGCAGCCCTTGATGCCGGGCTGCAGCCTGAGGATATTGAAAAGGAATTACTTGAAAGCGCCTCAGGCAGCATCCCTCAAAATATCGGTTTCTCAATGAAAGCATGGGCCAGAGAGTATGAAAGTATTAGGCTGAATTATGGAATAGTCATGACAGTAG
>DMKD01000073.1 GCA_003454605.1 Spirochaeta sp.
CAGTCGGGTGATAACCCGAGAATACTCGAGTCAAAGCTTGTATCTTTTCTTCCGCCGGATAAGCGTGAGGCAGTACTGGCTGAGATTAATGCGGAGTAAGGAGGAATAGATGGCAAGACCTCCTAAAAAGTGTAAATGTCCTAAAGCAGGAGCCCCTGAATGGATGAACACTTATGGTGACATGGTTACCCTGCTGTTGTGCTTCTTTGTTATGCTTTTTACAACAGCGACCGTAGACGGGCATGAAATGAAGCTCGTCATTGCTGCGTTCAGCGGTCTTGGTCTTCTTGAGGGCGGAAATACCCTTGAGTCTGGTCATCTTGCTGAGCTGGGCAATACTATTGAATCGCTTCCGTCCATGCAGGCGGGGCGTGCTCTTGATCAGGCCAGGAAAAAGGCTGTAAGCCAGTTTCAGTCTGAAATCAGGTCAAACAAGGTCAGGGTGACGATTGATGAAAGAGGTTTGATTATAAGTCTTGCCGCAGATTCGTTCTTCCGACCGGCAACTGCCGAGGTTGATATAGAGGCGGCGCGTGAAACGCTGCGGAATGTTTCAAGTCTTGTAAACTCGCTTGAGGATGATGAGAGAAGATTCAGGATAGAGGGGCATACCGATTCCCTTCCTACTGATCCTGCAGGACCCTGGGAGACAAACTGGGAGCTTTCGGCCGAGCGTTCGGCGAATGTACTGCATTACATGGTTGATTTCGGGGTTGATGAGAATAAGTTTCAAATAGCAGGCTGTGCTGATACCAGACCGCTTGCAGACAATGCAACGGCTGAAGGCCGGGCATACAACCGCAGGGTTGATATAGTAATACTGGCCGAAGGGCAGTATTAAATATAGCGGATGTTTGTTTTATTGGAAGCAAACTCCCAAAAGCTGTTAAAAATATTGTATATATATTCAACAGCTTTCGGAAGTCCTTTTCACTGCAGAATTTTTCTGTTAGGATTTCCCGCATAGAAGTTTTAGGAGCATTACATGGGTGATGAAGATATTTATGCTGAAGAAGAAGTAGGCGGGGGTGAAGAGCTAGAAGTCGGTGAACAGTCGAGTGCGATAAAAGAACTGCTTCCTAAGATCCTCAGATGGGTAGCTATCGTTGTTGTTGCAATTATTTTTATCGTAACCATTGTGTTTTTTACAATGAGAATCATGACTCAGGGGACAACTAATCAGAGTTATGCCGTTCAGTCTCCTGAATACGCGACTGAACCGGAGGTTATGTCATGGTACGGACTTGAAGAAATAAGAACCCGGACCGCCGACAAGAATCCATCGACCGTAATTATCAAGGCTAAACTCGGTTACGAGTGGGAAAATGCAGATATACAGACTGATCTGATTCAGCGTTCTGAGATTATCTACGATGCTATGCGTCAGTATCTCAGTTCGAAAACAGCTGCCGAGCTTACACCTCAGACTGAAATGCAGGTTAAGCAGGAGATGAAAGAAAAGATCAACAGGCTGATTTCAGCAGGTAAGATACAGGAAATTGTTTTCATGGAGTATAATATATTCCAGTATTAAATTGAGGCGGAATTAAAACAGGATGAACGAAGTTTTATCACAGGACGAAATAGACCAGTTATTAACTGCTATTTCAACCGGAGACATTGAAACCGAAGAAGTTACTCAGGCTGCGGATCAGCGGAAAATCAAGATCTATGATTTCAAACGTCCGGATAAGTTTTCAAAAGATCAGATCCGCACCGTTTCAATTATGCATGAGACTTTTGCCCGTCTTACAACTACAGCATTGTCTGCTCAGCTGCGAAGCCTTGTCCATGTACATGTTGCATCGGTTGACCAGTTGACCTATGAGGAATTCATAAGATCTATTCCGAATCCTACAACACTCGGCATCATCAATATGGATCCTCTCAAAGGATCTGCTGTGCTTGAGATTGATCCTGCAATAACATATTCAATAATCGACAGACAGTTCGGCGGCCAGGGAGAGGGCAGCAAAATATCGCGCGATCTTTCTGATATCGAACAGGCTGTTATGGAAGGTATTATTGTTCGAATACTCGGCAACCTGCGAGAAGCCTGGAGCCAGGTCATTGATCTGCGGCCTCGTCTTGGACAGATTGAAACAAATCCTCAGTTTGCACAAATTGTTCCTCCGACTGAAATGGTTATCCTCGTCACTCTGGAAACCAAGGTCGGCGAGGTAGAAGGTATGATGAATTTCTGTATTCCCTACCTTACCATTGAACCGATTATTTCGAAACTGTCGGCACAGTACATGTATTCTTCTGTAAGAAGCGGAGCAACTACCGAGAATCTGAATATCCTTAAGGACAGACTCGCGGCAATTGCTATACCAATAAAAGCCGAAATCGGAGTAATGGAGCTCACCATGCGTGATGTTCTATCATTGACACCCGGCGATCTCATTCGCCTTCCGAATACTCGAATTACCGATGAAATGGTGCTGAAGGTCGGCAACAAAGAAAAATTCATGTGTAAACCGGGTGTTGTTGGAAAGAAAGTAGCCGTACAGGTTACAACTAAACTGGAAGATATTGAAAAGGATGAGTTTGAAGAACTCATTGCTGAAGGAGATGAATAGATGAGCGACGGATCACTGTCTCAAGACGAAATTGATGCTTTACTGCAGGGTGGAGATATGGGTGAAGCCCCGGCTTCTGCCGCTGGCGGAGCCGCCGGCTTGAGCGACCAGGAGATAGCCGATTTTAAGGCTGTAATCAGCGAGCTTCTACCATCTCAAGCCCAGAACCTTTCAAATATGGTCGGAGATACGGTAGAAATGACCCAGCCTCAGGTTGAGCTTGTAAGTTTTGATGAGCTTACAGCAAGCCTACCTGACAAAGTTGTCGAGATCAGCCTGAATTTTCAGGATCAGATAAGCGGGAGTCATTCCTACCTTATAGGCCCCGACGCCGCGACTACTATCGCGGGACTTATGATGGGACAGGAAGAAGTTGAGCTGAATGAAGCCGCGCTTTCCGCCATTGAGGAAGCTGCCAATACATTAGCAGGCTCAGCCGCTACTACCTTTGGGGAGAAGAGCGGGAAGTCAGCGATGACATCACCCGGTGTTACTAAGCACGTCGGCAAAGATGATATAGTTTTTGCCGAGAGTTCAATCATAAAGCTGACCTATCAGACCAAGATAGATGGTAAAGATTCGACTGAATTTGTTGAAGTATTTGCTGTTGATCTGGTTAAAGCAATAATCGGCAGTTCGGCTGATGCGTCTGCAGACGGTGTGGGCGCAATGGCCGGTATGGACCTCGGAAACCTCGGCGGAGCTCCTGCCGGGGGACAGCCCGCAATGGATCCCATGGCCGGACTGGGTGCTATGGGCGGCGGAATGGGCAACGGAATGGATATGTTTGGAACCGGACAGCCTACACCAAACGTTCAGGGACTGCAGTTTCCGAGTCTTAATCCTCAGGCTGTAGCCGGAGAGCAGGGCAATATCGGACTTCTCATGGATGTATACATGGAGATGACCGTTGAGCTCGGACGAACAAAGAAGCTGATTAAAGAAATTCTGGGTATGGGAGAAGGAACCATTATCGAGCTGGATAAGCTTGCCGGTGAACCGGTTGATATCCTTGTAAACCATAAACTTATCGCGAAGGGCGAGGTTGTAGTCATCGATGAAAACTTCGGTGTTCGTGTAACCGAGATTGTATCACCAATAGATCGCGTGGATAGTTTAGGATGATATAAATAAATATCTGCGGAGGTTTGGGACCCTTCGCAGATGATCAGCTTTGCTGATATTGAGTCTGAACAGCTGGTGCTGTTCAGACTTTCAAATGGGAGGGGACCATGAAAAAATTGTTATTAACGGCAGTGCTCATTCTGATCACCGTCGCCTCAATATGCGCACAGGCGGATGAAGCTGCCGCCGCTGCAGACTTTACAGATGAAACAAAAATTATTCTCACCGATACAGCCGAAGGCGAGGTTGTTGCTGAAGAGAGCGGACAGTTCTTTACAACCTGGGATTTTATTAAGGTCATTCTAATTCTGATTGCTGTAATTCTCGTCATTTACGCCATCTTCTACGCTATTAAACGAACAGGCGGATTAAAGTATCAGAATGATGAACTTATTAAGCTGCTGGGCTCTCAGAGTCTTACTCAGAACGGCTCGGTTCATCTCATTGAAGTAGGAGCGAAGTACTATCTTGTCGGATGCGGAGACGGTTCGGTCAGTCATATTGCCGATGTCGACGACAAAGAAACTATTGACGAAATTATGCTGAAAAAACCGGCAACTGAAGACGGCCGTAAGAGTTTTGCGGATATTTTCAATCTTCGTTTCGGGCGTAAAGACAGCAGTTCGACTGATTTAAAGGACAGAATAGGAAATAACACTAAAATAATGCACGATCAAGCAGAAAGATTAAAAAAAATGTAGCAAAAACATGTAATTATGTGATAGAATTTAATTGTCATTTTCTGGGGGGGGGATGAGAAAGTTATTAATTGTTCTGTGCCTGGCAGTGCTCCTGTCAGTAGCGGCAGGACCGGTGTTTTCGCAGGAAGCTGTTGATCCTAACGCCGGTGCCGGCTTACAAATTCCGTTTGTAGATCTCACCATTAGCCAGCCTGAAAGTAATCAGGAAGTTGCGTTGTCAATACAGCTCATTCTACTGCTTGCTGTTCTTACGCTGGCTCCCTCAATCATCATCCTGACAACCAGTTTCTTAAGAATATCAATTATATTTGATTTTATCCGCAGATCTCTATCTCTTCAGCAGGTCCCCCCAAATACTGTGCTGAACGGGATAGCCCTGTTTCTTACTCTTTTTATTATGTGGCCGACCTTCACTACTGCATACGAGAATGGATTTAAACCGTTTTCGGATGGTGAAATAGGTCTGGAAGAGCTGTATCAGGAAACTGAAAAGCCGATTCGTATGTTCATGTACAGGCAGATGGACGGCAAATACGATAATATTCAGTTGTTTATGAAGATGGCTGATATGGAAAAGCCAAATACAGCTGCCGATGTTCCGACCTACGTCCTCATTCCTGCTTTTATTCTCAATGAGCTCACTGTAGCATTCAAGATTGGAATATTTCTTTTTATTCCTTTCATAATTATAGATATGGTAGTGGCGTCTACGCTTATGTCGATGGGTATGATCATGCTCCCCCCGGCTATGATCTCACTGCCCTTCAAACTGATCCTTTTTATTCTCGTAGACGGATGGAGTCTGATAACGCAGCAGGTTGTGCTGAGTTTCATGTGAGGTATTAATATATGAGTACAGGATTTATTGTAGAAATGATCAGATCGGCAGTTTTTCTCGTGTTGCAGCTTGCCGCGCCCATGCTTTTTTCCGGGCTTATAGTCGGTCTTCTGGTTTCGATCTTTCAGGCTACAACCTCAATACAGGAGCAGACTTTGACCTTTGTTCCGAAGATTGCGGCTATACTTCTCGTTCTCGTGTTTGCAGCTGAATGGATATTCACGTCTCTGCGTGAATATACAATAGATCTCTTTCAGTTGATTCCGACTATATCGGGATAGGAAAAATATGACGCTTGATTATATTGTTGCAGAAGCACAGATTTTTCTCCTCGTATTTGCCAGGGTCCTGGTATTCGTGGAGATAGCTCCGCTTCTTAACTCGAGCGCCATTCCGCAGATTGGAAAGATAGGGCTTTCATTCTTTATAGCAACCGCTGTCCTTCCATGGGTTGTCAGCAGCGGAGTTTATACTATCCCTGATACCGGGCTGCAGTTTGCCTTTCTCATGATAGGGGAGGCTCTAATCGGTGTAATAATGGGATTTTTCATGGTCATTATCATGGCCGTTTTCCAGCTTGCAGGACAATTCTTTTCAACACAGATGGGTTTCGCATCATCACAGGTCTATGATCCGCTTGCTCAAATTCAGATACCCCTGATGGGGCAATTCCTTAATCTTACAGCAATGCTGATTTTTCTAACGGTTAGCGGATTCCAAAAACTGTTTTTAGGCGGAATCTATCAGAGTTTCAAGGCTGTAACAGTTACACAGGTCATGGAAAACCGGGATTCTGTTATCCCAATGCTCCTCTCAAGCATGAGCGGACTATTCGGACAGGCATTAATTATCGCATTACCCGTCATGGGTGTGCTTCTGCTTATGCAGATAACAATGGGACTGCTTGCGAAGGCTGCCCCCCAGATGAACCTTCTCATGTTATCATTTCCATTGAATATATTCATGGCTTTCATGGTGCTTGTTGCCGTCATGCCTATGATGGTTCAGAGTTTTGAGTATATCATCGACAATGGATTCACAGGCCTTAACGATATTATCAGAGCTATGGCAGGGAGGTTGAACTGATGCTGCAGTTTGAAGAACATATTCTCCTGCCCGGAAATACTCTTGATATCAAGCAGGAATACCTCGAACGTTTTAATATAGACAGCAGCTCAGTCATCGATCTCCAGTGGTTCGCGCCCGAAGATGAAGGCCGAACCGAGGACCCGACAGAATATAAACTCCGCAAAGCCAGGGAAGAGGGCAAGGTTGCAAAATCCGCCGATCTCACATCGGCAATTGTCCTTATATTCTGCATATCCGCCCTTGCCGCCTTTGGTTCCTCAATGATTGAGGGGATGCGTGACATGATGGTCTTTTTTTTCTCAAATGCTACAAAGATGGATCCTGTTTCGTCCCCCGAAGCCGGCATGATGGCATTGAGATACCTGGTCAGAATCATGCTCCCGATAGTATCCATAGCCTTTGTGGCGGCCTTTGCCGGAAATGTCTTTCAGGTAGGTGTAAAGTTTTCATCCAAGCCCATCACACCTGACCCTAGCAAAATTATTCCACGATTCGGCAAATGGTTTCAGCGCTCATTCATGTCGGCTGAAGCCGCATTTAATCTGATGAAGTCGATTGTGAAGGTAATAATTATTGGAGGAATCGCTTTTTTTAATATTCGAATGGAGTTCGAACGCATCGTAGGTTTTATCCAGCTCAGCTTTCTTGAAGCCTTCTCTGTACTATCAGGAATAGCATTCAGAATAATGCTTGAAGCTGCTATAGCGATGCTTATTTTTTCAATAGTTGATTATCGTTTTCAGAAAAAACAGCATATTGATTCACTGAAGATGTCAAAGCAGGAAATAAAGGAAGAGCGGAAGATGACCGAAGGTGATCCTCTCGTTAAGAGCCGCCTTCGTGAACGGATGCGCGAGATCATGACCCGCGACATGATAAGAAAAATTCCTGAAGCCGATGTCGTTATAACCAACCCGACCCACTTTGCAGTCGTTATGCAATGGGACCGCGAAAAAATGCAGGCACCGATGGTAACTGCCAAAGGGCAGGATAATATGGCATTCAGGATTAGGGCGATAGCAAAAGATAATTCCGTTCCAATTATGGAAAACAAACCCCTTGCCCGTGCCCTCTATGCTGAAGTCGAAATCGGTGATGTCATACCCGAACAGTATTATCAGGCTATGGCTGTAATCCTCGCCGAGGTTTACAGACTACGCGGTGAAACCATGGAGGCAGTATAATGTCTGATTCTCAGTCAGGTTCTTTTATTGACAGGGTTCTGCAGGCGTTTAAGAGCGGCAAGACCGATGTATTTGTTGCAGTCGGTGTTATTGCTGTGGTTATGATGCTGCTTATCCCGCTGCCGACGATTATTCTCGATATGCTCATGTCGGTAAATCTCGTTCTGAGCGTCATGATAATTCTTGTAACCCTGTACACAAGGCGGGCGCTTGATTTCTCAATCTTTCCGACCCTTCTGCTTGTCACAACTCTCTTCAGTCTTGCCCTGAACGTTTCGTCAACAAGACTGATATTATCTCAGGGTTCAGAGTTCAGCGGAAAAATCGTTACCGGTTTTGCTACCTTTGTTGTAGGAACGACAGGCACCGAAGGCCTGGTAATCGGGCTCATAATATTTATTATCCTTATTGCTGTTCAGTTTATTGTAATCACCAAAGGCGCGACCAGAGTTGCCGAAGTGGCTGCAAGGTTTACCCTCGATTCTCTGCCTGGTAAGCAGATGGCGATTGAAGCGGAATATAATTCCGGTGCGCTTACTGAAGAAGAGGCTTCAAGGAAAAAATCCGATTTGCAGAAAGAGGCAGATTTTTACGGGGCTATGGACGGAGCCTCGAAGTTTGTATCCGGTAACGTGAAAATAGGTATTCTGATGACCGTCATAAACATAGTCGGCGGTTTCATCGTCGGAATGCTTATACACGATGAGCCTGCGAGCATGGCAGTATCAACATATATTACCTTTGCCATAGGCGACGGTCTTGTCAGCCAGATACCCTCGCTGTTCATTTCAACCGCAACCGGTTTTATCGTTACACGTGCAATATCCGACGGCACCTTCGGTGAGGATGTAACAAAACAATTTGCAGCTCAGGGCCAGATATACTGGGTCGGAGCAGCCTTCCTCTTTGTTCTCGGCATTCTGCCGGGCTTCCCCTGGTATGTGCTTTTTCCGCTGGCGATTTTGCTGGTTTACATCGGGTTCAGATTGAGACGCCGTGATCAGAAGGCTAAATCCTTCGAGGCGATGGAAGCTGAAACAGAGCAGCAGACAAGAACCGAGCCTGCAGAGATGGCGCCGATAGTCCCGCTTGATCAGCTTTCAATCGAACTCGGTTACGGACTCATCCCCCTCGTTGATAAGGACCACGGTGCAGAGCTTCTTGACCGTATAACACGTATAAGACGCGAATCGGCTCTTGAGCTGGGACTTGTCGTCCCCAAGATTCGTATTGTTGATAATATGAGGCTTGAACCGGCTGAATACTGTATCAAAATCAAGGGTGTTGAAGTCGGAAAGGCCGTGATAAGAACGGGACTCTATCTCGCAATTAATCCGGGCCAGGCTGACGACGAGATTCAGGGTGAGAAAACCTTTGATCCGACATTCGGGCTGCCCGCGAAATGGATTACCGAAGATGATCGCGACAGGGCTGAGCGGCTCGGTTACACGGTTGTCGACTCACCGTCGATAATCGCAACCCATTTGACTGAAATAATCAAGAAGCACGCTCACGAAATGATAGGCCGCCAGGAAGTTCAGAAGATTCTCGACAGCCTCAGGGCCGATTTCTCAGCTGTTGTGGACGAAGTTACAAAGGCTATGGGTATCGGTGAAATCCAGAAAGTTCTTCGGGGGTTGCTGGTAGAACAGGTGTCCATAAGGAATATGATTCCTATTCTCGAGACCCTTGCCGACTATGTGACAATTACAAAGGATACTACCTTTCTGATCGAGAAGGTCCGTCAGGCACTGTCACGCCAGATATGCCTTCAGTATTCGGATGAAGACAAGATAATACGAGTATTGACAATAAAGCCCGAACTGGAGCAGATTATCGGTGAATCAAAGATCGAAACAGCAAACGGAGTAATGACCGCATTAGAACCGCAGATACAGCGCAGATGGATTACAAACGTTGCGAACGCAGTTCGTAACGTCGAGCAGACAGGTGTTTACCCTATTATTCTCTGTTCCGAGGCAGTCAGGGCTCTGGTGAGAGCCAGCCTTAAGCGTGATTTCCCGGGGATGGTTGTACTTTCGGTACCAGAAGTTGTTTCAAATGTAAATGTAGAAACGTTAGGTGAAATTACACTCGAAGAAAGTAATATTGAACAAGAGGTTAGTCAATAAATGGAATATTTTAAGGAACAGGGTACATCCTACATGGAAGCCGTAACGAAGGCTAAATCAATTTACGGCGAGAGTGCGAAGATACTCAACCACCGCAGTATAAGATACGGCGGATTTTTGGGAATGTTTTCGAAAGAAGGTGTAGAGGTGGAAGGTTATATAAACACCGAACCCGTTATGGCAGTCAAAAAGAACTTTGATGTAGAGAAGAAGAAGCTGATTGCCGCCGCCGGTGTGAAACGCGACGATACCCTGACCAAGGTCCTTGATATGGTTAAGTCAATCGACGAAAAAATTGAGTTGGGAGCAGGAAACACAGGGACCTCAGAACCTGAATCAATTGAGAAAATTGAAGAACTTCTTATTAAGAATGATTTTTCTTATAATCTTGTAAAGAATACCTGTGCAAGGCTCAGGGCTGAACTGTCGCTTGAACAGCTTGAAGATTATGAGTTCGTTCAGCAGAAGACCCTTGAGTGGATGGGCGAATCAATACAGGTCTACAAGGATTCTCCTGCAAGGAAGGGTAAAATAATGATCCTCGTGGGGCCTACGGGTGTAGGGAAGACTACTACTATTGCTAAGCTGGCGGCTCTGAACGGACTAGGTATAAAGGGTGAAGCCCAGAAAAGCGTGAGAATGATAACGATCGATAACTATAGAATCGGTGCAAAGGGTCAGATTCAGACATACGGTGATCTTATGAATATTCCGGTATCCTGTATTGAATCGATTGATGAGCTCAGGAACAAGCTTATGCTCTATCAGGAGGCTGATTTAATATTAATTGACACAATGGGCCGCTCACCGCGGGATTATCAGAATCTGGCTCAGATGAGAGAGCTGCTTGATGTCTGCGGAAAGGAAGCTGAGATTTTTCTTACAGTGAGCTCCACAACAAAGGCTGGAGATCTGAATGAGATATTTGAAGAATTCTCATCTTTCGGATATGACGCTGCAATACTTACCAAGCTTGATGAAACCCTCAAGCTCGGTAATGTAATATCGGTATTGAGCGAACATACGACACCGGTAGCATATATCACTGACGGCCAGGGTGTCCCGCAGGATATAGAGCGGGCTGAAGTGAGCAGTCTTTTGAGGCGGCTTGAGGGTTTCAGAAGTAGAGAATCAGCGATTTTTCAGTAGAACGGAGAAAAAAACGGAGTTTTAGATGACAGATCAGGCAGAACAGTTACGTGAAATGATGAAAGGAAGGGATGAACCTTCCGGTGATAATGAGAATAAAACCAGAATAATTGCTGTCTCAAGCGGGAAAGGCGGTGTAGGGAAAACTAATATTTCAATTAACCTTGCAATAGCCTATTCGCAGCTTGGTAAAAAGGTCATAGTTCTTGATGCTGACCTCGGCCTCGCCAATGTTAATGTAGCCCTGGGTATAATTCCCAAATATAATCTTTATCACGTAATAAGAAAACAGAAGGCTATGCGTGATATACTTTTGAACACGAACTACGGTATTCAGATTGTTGCCGGTGCATCAGGTTTTTCTAAGATTGCAAATCTTTCCGATGATGAGCGTTCGGGCTTCATTAATGAAATGTCCGAGTTGTCATCAGCGGATGTTATTATAATTGATACCAGCGCTGGTGTATCAAGCAATGTACTTTCTTTCATCGCGGCGGCCGATGATGCAATCATTGTGACTACACCGGAGCCGACGGCAATAACCGATGCCTATGGAATTATAAAAATAATTGCTACTGAGATTGATAACATGAATTTGTCTTTGAAATTAATTGTGAACAGAGTTAAATCAGTTACTGAAGGCAAAAAGGTCTCTGAACGGGTAATCAGTATTGCCGGACAGTTTTTGAATTTAAAGGTGGATTATCTGGGTTATGTATATGACGATCCATCGGTTTCAGCTTCTATTATAAAGCAGAAACCCTTTATGGTCGCAGAGCCGGGGTGTAAAGCGGCTATTTGTCTGAAACATATTGCGGGCCGGCTAGAAAAGGTTGAATATAAAGAGGGGGGGGGCGTCTCAAAATTTCTTAAAAGACTTTTCGGAGGGATGTAGGTGGTTTACCGGTCATCCTTGACTGAGAAAGTGTTTTGAAATAAGCTTAATAAAATGTTTAGTGAAAAAATTGGCAATTGGAAACAAATTACTGCCGGATTTGCAGGTTTCGGCTTCATTCTCTCTTTGATAACGGGTTTATTCGGAAGGGTAAGCTTCGGAGTCATCTTTTTGAGAGCGATACTTTTTGCTGTTTTATTTGCCGGTATTGGTTTGTTATTAATGAAATTACTTGAAACTTTTATCCCTGAATTATTCTCGGAGGATGATGAATTTGATGTTTCTGAAAAACAGGATTCATCTGTTATAATAGAAGAAGATGCGGTCCCGGACGCTTCCGTTTTAAACGGAAGTAAGCTTGACATCACTATAGATGATGATGAGCCCGAAGAAATGCAGGAACTTGACGGTGCGGACGACAGCGGAAGTACCGATTATGAATCTCCTGCGGAGCTTGTCGAGGAAGTTGAAGAATTAGATGCAGCAGAACCGGACGAATCGGCGGCGAAGGAAGATGCTGCACCAGCCGCGACCGAAGGCGGTAATGGAGAATTGCCGGATATAGGGGATTTCTCAGACAGTTTTGAGGCTGCAGAGATCGCTGGAAACAGTGAAGGCTTGAGCAGTATCGACGGTGGTGGAGGCGGCTCAAGTGCAGAGATTCTTGGTGGCATGCACGAAACACAGGAAATAGTCAAAGCTGTACAGACAGTTTTAAAAAAGGACCAGGAAGGTTAATAGATGGATGTAAAACAGCTACAAAAAAAGACGGAAGAAGAATTGTGGGCAATGTACAAAAAGTCCAGAGAACCCGCCATCAGGGACGCATTTGTAAAACAATATGCTCCTCTGGTTAAATATGTAGCCGGAAAAGTTGCTGTTGGAATGCCGCATAATATAGAATTCGATGACCTGGTCGGTTACGGCGTGTTCGGACTCTTCGACGCCATTGAAAAATTTGATCCGGACAAGCATGTGAAGTTTAAAACCTATGCGGTTACTAGAATTCGGGGCGCAATCTTCGATGAATTAAGATCTATAGACTGGGTCCCGCGTTCGGTAAGACAAAAATCCAGAGAGGTCGAAGATGCCGTACACAGGCTTGAATCATCGTTGGGCAGAGCTGTTTCTGATAATGAAATCGCAAATGAAATGGGTTTGAATATGCAGGATTACCAGAAAACAATCCTCAAGATCAGCGGCACATCGATACTCTCGCTGAATGATGTCTGGTATACGGGTGAAGATAACGATAAGGTTTCAATCGTGGACAGCATTGAATCTCCGCAGGGGTTGAATCCGGATATCATCGTAGAAAAAGATGAGATTAAACGGGTTATTATTGAAGCAATAAATGAACTCCCTGAAAAAGAGAAGAAGGTTCTTGTACTCTATTATTATGAAGATCTTACCTTAAAAGAAATCGGGAAGGTTCTTGAAGTGACTGAATCGAGGGTATCCCAGCTGCATACAAAGGCAATAATGCGCCTCCGGGCTAAACTTACTAATCTAAAGAAGGGAATTTTTTAAAGATGGTTCAATTGTCTGATTTGAGAGATTTTATGAAGAAGCAGGCTCAGGAGGACCGTTCAAGAAGAACAGTTCAGGTCTCGGGCTTAACCATAGATGAAGCACTCGAACAGGCATCTATTGAACTCAACATTCCGTTAAAAAAAATTGAATATGAAATACTGGAGCAGTCTTCATCCGGCTTTCTGGGATACGGCAGAAAACCCTGCATGCTGATCGCATACGAGGTAATTACCGAAAAAGATTCCGGATTTGACAGTGATTCATTCGATCTTGATTTCGACACTGAAGACATGATGGGCGATGTACAGAAAGATCGCGACGGTGAGATAATAATTCATCTTCGTCAGGAAGGCATCTTTCTCAAGATTCTGCCGCCGGTAGGAAAGGGCAAGAAGGCCACCGAACGCGAAACTGCGATGAAGCTAAAGAACCGCGGGATCGAAGACTATAACAAAAACCTCATGACCAAGATAGTAAAGAACGCTGACGGAGAATCCGTCAGAATCGGTGACTATGCATATAATCCAATGAATGATGCCCTTATTACGGTTGAGATATCTGACCTTGATATGAAGGCTAATATTGTTGTTAAAGAACCCGGTCCAGGCGGAGCTGACATTACCGCCGACAGTATTATCGGTTTATTGAAAGCCAACGGCATAATTCACGGAATAATGGAGGATGAGATTGCAGATTTTGAAGATCATCCCGTTTATGATAAAGCTGTAGTCGTAGCTGAGGGCTCAAAACCGGTAAACGGAAACGATGCCAAGATAATATATAATTTTTCAGAAAGCGAATCTCAGGTTTCCTATAAAGAGAAGCGCGGAAAGGTCGATTTCAAGGAAATGAACCAGATCCAGAACGTTGTGGAGGGGCAGATACTTGCACGTAAGGTACCCTTTGAAGAAGGGAAGACGGGACGAACCGTAACAGGAAAACTCCTTGCTGCAAAACCTGGTAGTGACATAGAATTCAACCTTGGTAAAAATGTTAAGATATCTGACGACGGAATGACTGCAATTGCAGAGATCAATGGTCAGGTATTGCTTATTAGCGGCGGCAAAATCTCAATAGAGCCGGTTTATCTTGTGAACGGTGATGTTAACCTTAAATCAGGCGGAAATATCATTTTCCTCGGCTCGGTTATGATAAAGGGCAGTGTTGAAGACGGATTTAAGGTGAAAGCGTCCGGAAATATCGAGGTAATGGGAAATGTCGGTAAGGCTGAACTCGATGCTGAAGGCGATGTAATCGTACATCAGGGAATTAACGGTAAGACGGAAGGCAAGGTCAGAGCCGGAAATACTGTATGGGCTAAATTTATTGAAAATGCAAATGTCGATTGTGAAGATGTTGTAATTGCTACCGACGGAATCATAAACTCCAATGTTATATCAAACAGACTCATAGTCTGTATGGGGAAGAGAGCGACGATTGTAGGCGGAAGACTTAGAGCAACAGAAGAAATACACGCAAAGACTCTGGGCTCGGTATCAGGCTCGGAAACAATTCTCGAAGTAGGCTGGGATCCGAGAAGCAAGGAAAAGTTGCAGAAACTCGAAAAGGATCTCAGTACACAAACCACCGCAATTGATGATATAGAAAGAAATATACTCACTCTTGAGAATTTCAAGAAGAAAAAGAAGAAACTACCCGATGATAAAGAAGAGTACCTTGAAGAACTCAAGTCTCAGAAGCTTGAAATTCATAATGAAATGTTGAGATTAGAGGAAGAGATTAAAACAATCAAGGAATATCTTGCTTCATTGAAGTATGTCGGCAAGGTTTCAGCAGCCTCCAAGGTTTTTCCGGGGGTGAGGATAATGATAAAGGATGCACCGCTTAGAGTTAGAAATGATTTTGCAAGCGTCACCTTTGTAAATGAAGAAGGAGATGTCAAAGCTATAAATTATGAGCAGCTTGAGGAAGATTTGACAAAGAATAGATAATGTCGGTATCACCGCTTGATTTACAGGTTTTATACAGTAATCTCAAGATAGTTGGACAGCAGAAGGCTGCTGAACGCGCTGCAGAAATTGCACAGCAGGATAAACAG
The DNA here is from genome assembly GCA_003454605.1 of Spirochaeta sp. Taxonomy (GTDB): domain Bacteria; phylum Spirochaetota; class Spirochaetia; order UBA9216; family UBA9216; genus Thalassospirochaeta. The sequence goes on from DMKD01000073.1 coordinate 15,288, forward strand.
GCTGAAGAGTCGATTAGAAAGGCAGATCAGAAGAATCATCAGGTTGCTGAGACTAAGGATGTTGAGACCGGAACAGAAAAGATAAATGAAGATGAACAAAATAAGCGGGAGGGTTCTTCCGGAAAAGAAAAGGAAAAATCCGATGAAAAGGAGAAAGCTCCTGAAGATAAAAAATTCTACGAAGATCCGGACATCGGGCATCACATTGATATCTCGGGATAATCAGCTATGATTCTGAATATCGTCTTTTTTCTTATAAATATACTCATTCTTGCTGTAATTTATATAATACTCAGACGCAGGCTTGATAAATTGTCCGATCCGCAGAGGGTGACCGATTCTCTGACCGGGGATCTCGATATCATACTTTCTGAAATTAATCAGGCCACCGAAAGGAATATCCTTGTAATTGAAGATAAGGTAAGTGAACTCGAAGAGATAATTGAAATAGCAGAAAAACGTATCACCCTGCTCAGGAAAGCAGCTGCGGCTGAAATTATGCCGAAAATGAAGCCGCCGGCAGAACCTGCCGCAGTCAGTCCTTCCCCTGAGCCGGAGTCAGGAAGACAGCTTGCATTTGAAATCCCAACAGCTGAGCTGACTTATTCTCACCTTAACAAATTGAATACAATGTCCGATATGGTTACCTCTATGTCAGTGCCTGAAAAAAACAATGCCGAGAGCGGCGATATGAAAGAAAAAATCATTTCACTGCACCGGAACGGAATAGATTCTGCTATAATTGCTTCAAATGTCGGTATTAACAGAGGTGAAGTCGAACTTATAATCGCACTTTACACTCAGGTAAACGGCGGACAGGATTGATAATGGATGAAAATAAACTGTACGGCACCTTTGAACAGGACACCAAAAATTTTATAAATCAAATAAATGAAAGCCTGATAAAGCTTGAGAATGACGGATATTCTGTAGATGAAATCAACCACATTTTCCGATGTATACATTCGATAAAATCTGAGGCGGCCTATCTGAATCTGGGTGAAATTACAAAAGCGGCTCATGATATGGAGTCGGCAATCGAACCGCTTCGAAATGTGGGACAGGAAGTAGAAGTTGATCCGGTTCTGGTTGAATTCTGCTTTGCTACAATTGATAAAATTGGCGCGCTTGCTATTGAAACACTGATAACTGATGAAGAAGAAGTGACTGAACTGGTTGAGATATTTGAGGCAGATGATGAGGATATTAAAGAACTGCCCATGAATCTGCCCTATAGTGAATTTGAGCTAATGCTGCTGCGTGAGGCAATGGCACGGGGCGAAAAATTGTTCAGGCTTGAATTCGGCATTGCAGATGATGAAGCAATGAAATTTCCGCGGGCTTATCTTGCCGTTAGTAATCTTGAACAAACAGTCAATGTTATCAAGGCTGAGCCTTCTCCAGAGCAGATAGATGATTCGGCAGATAAAATGATGAAAATAATTCTCACAGCGGATAAATCCGGTTCAGAAATTATTGAGGAAGTGAATATTGATCAGCTTGTTGATGTAAAAATATATGAGCTGGTTTTTCACGATGAACTGGAAAATATTCCTGATTCTGAGATTATAGAAGTCAATGAAGAAGAACTGATTGATGAAAAGATACTCTCGAGCCGTGACAGAGTTATAAGCGTTGAAGCCGAAGAAATTGAAGCAATCAGTGACTATGTAAGTGAGATTAAGAAAAGACTTTCGGACCTTTCAACCGCTGTTGTCGGCGGTTCGACTGACAGTAATCTGGAATATGATCTCGCGGGACTGGAATCAATATCGGACAGCATTGGAAATATGATGTCAAATCTGAAAACTGTGGATTTCAACACGCATTTTGCCGGATTTAAACGCACCGTCAGTGATATTGCCGACGAGCTTTCTAAGAAAGCTGAGCTCAAATTCGACAGCGGAAATATCAGAGTGCAGCGTGATTTCGCAGAGTTTATCAGTGAACCTTTGCTGCAGATCATACGGAATTCTGTAGTTCACGGCATCGAATCTCCCGCAGAAAGGGGAGCAAAGGACGAAATCGGCAGTATCACTGTCAAAACAAGCCTTGAAAATGGAAACTTTAGTCTCATCATCTCTGATGACGGTTCTGGAATTGATATTTCGGCGATTCCCGGGGAATACGGCAATATAACGACCGATGATCAGCTTCTTGAGCTGCTTACACAGCCCGGATATACAACCCTGGCCGAGTCTAAACAGTTCGGAGGACGGGGCGTAGGACTTGATCTTGTTGTTAACAGGATTAAGACAAGAGGAGGACGACTCGAACTGAAAAATACCAAGGGCGCGGGATGCGAGTTCAGAATAGTTTTTGATAGTTACCAATTATAGTTAAAGATTTCGGGCTAATTGCCGAAGATATATTTAGGGAAATAACCCGACTTGATATATAACGGTATGCGTAAACGTCCAGGCATACCGTTTTTTTATGCCATTCTGCTTAAGGCTCTCTCTGCATGAATGCGGTGATATTCGCATGCTTCGAGTATGCTGCAGTATAGTTTGCCGGAGTTTTCAAACATTGATTTCTCTTCATCTATGATCTCATTTAATACCGGCTGAATGATGAAACCGGTCAGCTCTTTTGAGGGAGAATCGGAAATCTGCCGATCGTATTCAGATAAGAGCTTAAGCCCGTTTTGAAGCGTGCTTTGCTCTGAGACTGTCTGGAGTTCTTTGAGGGTAACAGCCGCCGCGCTGCAAATTTTCTCCAGTCTGCTGCATTCGGTAATTATCGTCTGAACAAGCTTTTTTATATTATTGAATCCGTTCTTCGAATAAATTTCGGCAGCGGTATCTATTCTTTCTTTAATTGTACTGTTGATGCCGGGCCGAATTACAGGCTTTTTCAACAGCTCCGTTTTTCCACGGAATTCCATTCCATCAATTTTGATCCCTTCTTTCGACAGGTTGTACAAACAGCCCTTCGGAGCAGATTTTATCTGCCCTTCAAACCACCATTTGTAGATAATCAGCCGATTGTCCGTCAGGGTCATTCCGCCTGAGTTGTTTTCAGTCAAAAAAGGGTCGGCGTTGGTAATGCCCGCAAAATTAACCGCATCGACGCTGAGTCTGCGGTTTGTTCGCAATTGAGTATACATTGACGATAGACTTGTGCGGCAGTGGGTCCGTTTGCCGGGGAACCCCAGATCTAGACCCGCGGCATAAATTTCAGGGCAGCCAAGCCTTCTCGCGAAATCCCAGGCTGTTGTCGCAACCGAACCGCCGGCGCCGAGCTCTGATACGATACCTGCATGCCGTTCAATCAGTTTGCCGAGCGGAAATACCGATTTAAAAAAGAATACAGGCAGTCGGCAGTTTCTGAATACCGCCGGATGGGTTGAGCTCTCCGATATCAAAACCGTCTTTGAAAGCAT